>JBJONS010000622.1:0-12681 GCA_046051725.1 Pseudomonadota bacterium
GCAAGGCGCCCAGACCCGGGTGCACGCCCTCGACCATGCCCCGGTTGGGCGGCACGGTGCAGGGGCAGCGGCCGTAGGGGCAGGCCCTCGGCGCGGTCCAGCGGGCGGCGCCTCCGTCGAAGATGTTGCCCAGCAGGCCCTCTCCGTGGTGCTTGGCGCTCCGGCAGCTCCAGGCGAAGCCGTCCTTGTCGACCGTGAAGTAGTCGACGCCGGCCCAGCAGCGCCGGCCCCGGTAGCTCGGGGCGAGGTTGGCCTCGCGCGGGCCGGGCGCGGCGCCGATCAGCGCGACCAACGCTTGCTCTTCGCCGGGGTAGGCGCTGACCCCCGCCTTGGTCTTGAACAGCTGCGGGAACCACCGCAGGCCCCGCGCCTCGGTCTTGGCCTTGCAGGCCGCCGCCTCGGCGAGCTTGCCCGGCAGCACCACCTGGTTGACCACCAGCCGGGCGCCCGGCGAGAGCCGCGCCGCCACCGCCGCCGCCTTGTCGAGGAAGGCGTCAGGATCGACGTGCTCGAGGTGCAGGCTGGCCGAGAAGACCGCGAGCCGGCCGGCGGTGCGGTCGACGAAGGCCGCGAGCGCGGCGGGGCTGGCCGAGAGGTTGGTCAGCACGCTGATCTGGTGGGGGGTGCGGTCGATCAGTCCGGGCACCACCTGCTGCAAGAACAGCGGGTGCGCGAAGGCCTCGCCGCCCGAGCACTTGATCTCCCACACCCCGGGCAGGGCGGAGAAGAAGGCCAGCGCCGCGTCGAGCTGGGCCGCTTCCGGCCGTCCCCGGCGGTATTTTGGGCTCTGGATGCAGTAGGAGCAGTCGTAGTTGCAGGCGCCGGCGACCTGCCACTCGACGGTGGGCTGGCGCGGCGGAGGGGCCGCCGCCACGGGTGGGGTCAGGGCCTCAGCCATCGGCCCGCCCGGTGGCCGCGCGCAGGGCGGCCTCGCCATAGGCCGCGGCGAAGCGCCGTCCCCACTGCAGGTTCTGCTCGATCTTGCCGCACTTGTCGCAGGCGGCGGGGTAGTCGCCGGCCCGCAGCCGATCGCGCAGGGCCTGCCAGGCCGCCCCGCCCCACAGCGCGGCGAAGCTGTGGGTCCGCAGGCTGCCCACCTTGATCTCGGTGTTGCAGCAGTAGAGGACGTCCTCGTCCACGGTGATCCGGGTGAAGACATAGCCCATGAGGCAGCCGATCTCGGCGATCGGCGCGGTGGCCTCTCCCCCCGCGCGCAGCTGGGCCTCAAAAACGTCGAGGTTGGTGCGCTGGCCGAGCTGCTCGGCGAGCGCGCGGGCGGCGGGCAGGTCGACCTCGAGCAGGCGCCGCCGCTGATCGTCGGTGATGCGGACCCCCTCGGTCCCGCCGCTGAGGCTGGCCAGCTTGTAGTTCACCCGGTCGGCCCCAAAACGGTGGCCGAAGCGGACCATCTCGACGACCTCGTCGGCGGTGTCGCGGTTGATGACCTGCACGTGGCGCACCCGCACCGGGTAGCCGGCGAGGCGCCGCAGCAGGGCGCAGAGCTTGAAGAACTCGACCTCGGTCCAGCCGGGGTGGAAGGCCGCGTAGCTGTCGGGGCCCGCACCCTGCACCCCCACAAGAAGCTGGTCGACGCCGCTCTCGCCGAGGCGGTCAGGGTCGGCCAGCAGCAGGTTGGTGATGACCGTCAGCTCCCAGCCCTGGGCCTTGACGAGGCGGATCATCTCGTAGATGTCGGGGTGGGTCAGCGGGTCGCCCATGCCCGAGAGCACGACAGCCCGCACCGAGCCCAGGCTGGCGAGCTGCTCGACCAGCGCGGCGAAGCGGGGCAGGGGCAGGCGGCCGCGCTTCCAGGCGGCGCTGCGCGGCGCGTCGAGCAGGGGGCTGTGGTCCCAGCAGGTCACGCAGGCGGCGTTGCAGCCGTTGCTCACGTCGATGTGCACCACCCGCGGCCCGGTGGTCGGCCGGCCGGCCCGCACGCCGGCGAGCACGTCCTCGGCGCGGGCGCCGCGGCTCATGGCAGGTCCTCGCCGGCGCCGGGCGGGGTGGCCAGGGCCTCGGACAGCCCGCGCCGGTCGCCGTCGAGCGTGCGGTGAATGGCGCGCTGCAGAGCGTAGAGGTCGTCAGCGGCGCCGATCTGGGCCGCGAGGGCCTCGAGCGTGGCCCGCGCCGGGGCGCCCCGCTCGACCGGGAGCGTCCGCAGCAGCGCGTAGGCGCCCATCCAGTCGTCGGTCTGGGCGATCGCCGGCCAGAGCAGCGCCGCCGCCTCGCCCAGCGCCGCGCCGCGCAGGCCGGGCCAGCGCCGGGCCAGCTCGGCGAGCAGGCTCAGCGCGAGGCCGGCCGGGGCCCCGGTGCGGTCGCAGAGCGTGAGGAAGGGGTCGACCTCGCCGCGGGGCGGCGGGCGCTCGGGCAGGGCGCCGACCGGGTGACCCTCGTCGCGCAGGCGCAGGCCCTCGGCCCGGCGGGCCCGCCAGCGGCCCGGGCTGTCGCCGCTGAGCAGCTCGACCAGCTGCAGGCGCTGCTCGGGCTTGAGCGCCCGGCCGGTCGCCGAGCGCAGCAGGGCCGGGTGCAGGCCGGCGGCGGCGAACCGCAGCTCGTCTTCGGGCACGACCAGCGACAGGGCCTGGATCGCGGCCTCGAGCGCCCCGTTCGTGGGGATCAAGGCCGCGGCTCGCGCGCCCACCGCGTCCAGGCCTTCATCGACCAGGGCGGCGAGCAGGGCCGGCACCTCGTCGGGCCGCGCGGCCACCCGCCCGGCGCCCGCCGCCTCGACCGCCGCCGCCCGGGCGCCCTGGTCGTCGGCGATGCGGCGCTGGGGCAGCAGCACCATCGGCACGCCGCAGTAGAGCAGCTCGTGCACGCTGTTGTAGCCGCCGGCGCAGACCGCGGCGTCGACCCCGGGCAGCAGCTCGAGGCTCAGGTAGCGGTCGAGCCAGGTGATCCCGGGGCCGCGGCGCTCGGGGCCGTCGTAGAGCGGACCGGCGGCGATGACGACGTGCCAGCCGTCGTTGCGGAGCAGGTCGACCATGCGGGGCAGCAGGCGCCGGGCCTCGGGATCGCCGCCGCCGCCCAGCGTGAGCAGCACCGCGCGCTGGCCCTCGGCCACGCCGAGGCTGGCCCGGGCCGCGGCGCGGGTGGGCAGCTCCTCCCGCTGGCGCGACAGGATCGGCGGGACCGCCGCGCTGACCGCGCCCTCCGCGCCTCCTCCCGATGGGTCGAGGCCGAGCAGGGCGTCACCGGGGATGATCTTGCGGTCGTACAGGGGCAAAAGTCCGGCGTAGGCGTCGATCTCGGCCAGCTCGGGGCGCACCGCCCGGGCGATGAGCGCGCGGCGCGGGGCCAGCTCGAGGCAGGCGGCCAGCTCGCCGAAGGTGCCGCCGGGGAAGGTGTCGACGAGCAGCAGGTCGGGGCGCAGGCCGGCGACGGTCTGCAGCACCCAGCCCCGGGCCACGGCGAGGTAGCGGGCCGGCTCGATGCCCGCGTCGCGGAACATCGACTTGGACGGCATCTTGAGCGCCGGGATGCCCTCGCGGCGGGCCAGCGTGTCGGCCTCGCTGCTGGTCAGCACCCAGGGCTCGACCCGCAGGCCCAGCGCCCCGCAGAGCCGGCGCGCCTCGCGCAAAATGGCGAGCTGGCGCACCAAGTGGCCCATGCCGCGGCCGTTGATCGCGTAGCTGAGGACGGTCAGGGTCTTCATGCTTGGCGCGCCCCGCCCATCAGCTCAGATCCCCGAGGTGGTCGAGGCTGCGGTCCACGACATGATGGACGACGGTGGCCACCGCCACGTCGCGCACCAGCCCGCCGACGCCCCCGCCCTCCCACTCGACCTGACGGGTGGGGTTGCGGGCGGTCCAGCGCTGCAGGTTGGGCGTGGCCTTGCCCGGCGGCCGACCCGTGAACGCCGACCACCACAGCTCTCTGGGCGTGCTGAGCTTGACCTCGCCGTAGCGCGCGAAGCGGTCGGCCTTCTCGGCCTCGCGCAGCACCGCGGCCCGCTGCGCGGCGACCCGGGCGAGGCGCTCGTCCTCGGCCAGCCGCAGCTCGGTGCTGGGGTGCTCGAGGTAGGCCTTTTTCGGGCGGCTGAGCTTGGCGCGCTTCTCGGCCCACTGGCGGCGGCGCGTGCGCAGCGCCTCGGCCTCGCGGCCCACCGTGTCGCGCAGCTCGCGGTAGCCCTCGAGCTTGGCGGTCAGGCCGGTGATGACGCGCAGCAGCACCTGCACGCCGCGCTCGTCGGGGTTCCACTCGGCGATGAGCGCGGCGTCGGCCTGGCGCAGGTGGTCAGCCAGGGTCCGGCGGGCCTCGTCGAGGTAGTGCGCGGCGAGGTGCTGCAGGCGCAGGGCCGCCTCGTCGTGCTGCTGGACCATGGCGCGGATCTCGTCGCATGCGGCCCGCAGGCGGCCGACCTCGGCCCGCCACTGGTCGCGGGGCTCGCGCACCTTCTGGTAGGCGGGCAGCACGTCATCCCCGAAGTCGGCGAGCTGCAGGGCCGCGCAGATGGCGTCGCCGCGGGCCCAGGCGCGCCAGTAGGCCGGCTCCCACCAGCGGGTCGCGAAGCTGGGCGTGTCGTAGCCGAGCTCGACCAGCTCGACGAAACCCTCGTGGTCTTCAAAGCGGGCCGCTTCGGCCTGCCAGGTGGCGAGGTGGTCCTCGGCCTCGGCCAGGGCCCGGGTGCGCTCGCCGTGGGGGCCGATCAGGGCCTCGCGACGGCGGTAGCGCTCGTCGGCGCGCAGCTGGTCCAGCAGCGCCTGCAGCTGGCGCTCTTCTTTGGCCATCACGTCGAGCGGCCGCAGCTTGCGGAAGCGCCGGCAGCCGGTGGCCTCTTCGGCGTCGGTCAGGGCCTCTGCGCTCAACGCCGGCAAGAACACCGCGGCGAGCCCGAGCAGGGCCGCGGACAGGTCGGCCTTGGCCTTGGCCTCGAGCGCCGCCAGCTCGCCGTCCGCCTGCTTCATGGCGCCCTCTTCCTTCCCCGCCGCCGCGTCGAGGGACGACAGGCGCGCAAGGACCTCCGCTGTGCTGGCCATGGGCCCCTCCACCAGCCGAGCTTCGCAGAGGCGCGCCGGCGGCGCAAGGCGGGGCCGCCCCGGCGCTCAGCCCGCGCGCGGGGCCCCCACCCGGACGGCGCTCGCGTGCTCCAGCGCGAGGCGGCGCAGGGCGAGCAGGGCCGCCTCCCAGGCCACGGTGCCGACAACGGTGACCAGCAGCTGCTCTGCGCGCGGGGCGCCCGCCGGCACCGAGGCGAGCGCGTGATCGGCGGCGGCGAGGGTCTCGGGCAGCAGCGGATCGAGCGCGGCCGCCACCGCGTCGTGGTCGTCGGCGGGGCCGCACAGGGCGAAGTCGTGCAGCGCGTCGACGCTCTCGGCGAGCAGGTCGCGCACGCGGGCCGCGGGGCGCACGCGCAGGCCGTGGCGGTCGATGAAGCGGTCGGTGGCGGCGCGGGCGGCGGCCGAGGGCGCGCCGGGGCGGGTGGCCATCGCGTCTTGCGCGAGGGCGAAGGTGTCGTGCAGCGGCTGATCGTCGTCGTCGACCGCCGCGAGCACCCGGCGCACGTCGGCGAGGCCGAGGCCGCCGAGCTCGGTCAGCGCCCGGATCAGCCGGAGGCGGCGGAGGTGGCCCTGGTCGTACTCGGCCTGGTTGACCGCGGTCGACTGCCCAGGATGGAGCAGGCCTTCGCGCAGGTAGAACTTGAGCGTGGGCAGGCTGAGGCCAGACGCGGCGCTGAGGGCGGCGATCTTCATGCTGGACAACTCCAATGGAGAGCGTAACTATCCATCATGGATAGCGAGACGATCCGCTCTCACCCTCGCCCCCCGGCGGCCCCATGCGCCCGCCCGCCGTCGACCCGTCCGCTGCCCCCGCCTCCGCCGAGGCCTCCGCCGAGGCCTCCGCCGAGGCCTCCGCCGCCGCGCCCGCCCCGGCCGCCCTCCGCCCGCTGCCTGGCGTGCTGATCGCCGGCCGCAGCACCGCCGCGCTGCGCGGCGAGCTCGTCGTCTTCGTCATCGGGCTGCGCATCAACCGCCTGCTGCGCCCCGACGTCTGGCTGCCCGTCGCCCGCGAGATGGGGCCGATGCTCGCCGCGCTGGCCGCCGACCCGCGCCTGGGCCTGCTGTCGAGCGAGGGCGCCTGGGCCGGCCGGGTCATCCGCTATGTGCAGGTCTGGCGCAGCTTCGGGCACCTCGAGCGCTTCGCCCGCGGGGGCGACCAGCCGCACCTCGCGGCCTGGGGGCGCTTTATGAAGCGGGCCATGAACACTGATGTGGTGGGCATTTTCCACGAGACCTACCTGGTGCCGGCCGGCGCGGCCGAGAGCGTCTACGTGAACATGCCGCTGACCGGCCTCGGCGCCGCCGCGGGCGTGGTGGCGCTGCAGGGCTCGACCGCCCGCGGCCGCCTCGGGCCGGCGGCAGGTGCCCCGGCCGCCTGACCACCGGCGGTCCACCCGCTGGCCGGCGGCGGCGCAGCGCGCGGGCGTGGGGCGGTCCACCTGCGGGATAGGCTCCGGTGCGTCCTCCCCGCCGCGCGCCCCGCGCGCCCTCCCGTCCCCGAGGTCCCCATGCTCCGTCGCGCCGCGCCCGCGCTCCTCGCCCTCCTCCTCCCCCTCGTCGGCTGCGAGGCCGCCGACGAGAGCGGCGCCAAGGCCGAGGACAGCGGCGCTGATGGTTCCGATGGTTCCGATGGTTCCGATGGCGCGGACGGTGCGGACGGCGCTGGTGGTTCCGATGGCGCGGACGGCGCCGGTGGTGCGGATGGCACCGATGGCGCTGATGGCGCGGACGGCGCTGATGGTGGCGGCGACGGCGGCGGGGCGGCGGTCTACGGCCCCGACAACGCCTGGTGGCACGCCCCGGCCGACAGCGTGCCGGCCGAGCTCAGCGGCGGCGCCCACCGGGTCGGCGAGACCCTGGGCAACTTCACCCTCACCGATCAGAACGGCGACCAGGTCGAGCTCTACCAGTTCTACGGCAAGGTGGTGCAGCTGGTGCTCTTCGCCGAGTGGTGCGGCCCCTGCAACGCCGAGGCGCCCGAGATCGAGGCGGCGGCCGCCGACCTGCTCGACGAAGACATCGTCGTGATCAGCGTGATGGTGCAGCAGAACGACGGCAGCGTGCCCGACGCCGCGGCGCTCGGCCGCTGGGTCGACCGCTACAGCGTCACCCACCCGCTGCTCGCCGGCACCAGCGATCTCGAGGCGATGCTCCAGGGCGGCTTCCCGACCCTGCCGGTCGCCGACTCGAGCATGACCATCGTCACCCTCGACAACTTCCCCTTCGACCCCGACTACCTGCGGGGCGTCGAGTAGTGCAGCCCCCGGCGGCGCCCGCCGAGGCCGGCGGTGGCCTGCTCGGCGCGCTGCGGGCCGCCTTCGCGTGGTCTGCGGCGCTGAGCGCAGGTGGGCTGCTCATCGCGATGTGGCTGCTGCCGCCGGTGATGGTCGAGCTGTACGCCGGCTTTGGCGGGGCGCTCCCGGCCTTCTCGCAGCGCATGTTCGGGTCGGGCTGGCGTTGGCTGTGCGCGGGCCTGTTCGTGCTGCAGGTCATCGCGGCGGCCAAGCGGGCGCCAGCGGCCATCAGCACGCCGCTGCTCGTCGCGCAGGCGGCGCTGGGCGTGGCTTTTGGCGTCGCCGCGATGCTGCCCCTCGTCGAGCTGCCCTTCGCGGTCGTCCAAGAGTGAGGGGAGCGGTGAGGTCCGGACCATTGGGGGAAAGAGGTTCAAGCCCGGCTCAAGTACCCCTCGACACAAATGGAGCGGGCGGGGTGATCATCATCCCCACCTTCCAAGAGGCCGGGTCCATCCTCCCGCTGCTCTCGGGGCTCCGGGCCGCGCTGCCCGCGGCGCGGCTGTTGGTGGTCGACGACCAGAGCCCCGATGGCACCGCTGATCTGGTGGACCACGCCCAGCGCGCCGATCCGGGCATCGCGCTGCGGGTGCGGTCGGGGCCGCGGGGGCTGCGCGAGGCGGTGGTCGAGGGCATGGGCTGGGCGCTCGACCAGCCCGCGGTCGCCTGGGTCGGCCAGCTCGACGCCGACGGCAGCCACCCGGTCAGCGCCCTTCCGCCGCTGCTCTGCGCCCTGCAGGGCGCCGGTCTGGCGCTGGGCTGCCGGTACATGCCCGGCGGCGGCGTGCAGGGCTGGGCGGCCCACCGCCGGGCGCTGAGCTGGGGCGGCAACCGCTACGCCCGGGCCTGGCTGGGCCTGCCGCTGCGGGATCTGACCGGGGGACTGAAGCTGTGGCGGGCGGCGGCCTTGCGGCGGGTCGAGCCGGCCACCTTGACCAGCCGGGGCTACGCCTTTCAGATCGAGCTCGGGCAGCGCGCGGCGCGGGCCGGCCTGCGGGTGGTCGAGGTGCCCTTCACCTTCACCGAGCGCCAGGCGGGCCGCAGCAAGATGAGCCTGGGCATCGCGGTCGAGGCGGCGCTGCGGGTGCCGGCCCTGCGCCTGCGCCCCTGGTCGCCCCGGGCTTAGGCCCCCGCGGCGCGCAGCGCGTCCGACCAGAACGGCGCGCTGGACGCCAGCGCGGCGACGTAGCCCTCGATGTCGCGGCGGGCCTGCGGGCCGAGCGCGGCGAAGGGCACGATGTGCTCTTCGGGGACGTAGCGGAGGGTCAGGTTGATCCGCCGGGTGCGGAAGCCCGGGACGCGGGGGGCCAGATCGAGGGCGCCCTTGTCCTCGACCCGGCCGACCCGGTGCAGCAGGCTGTCTTTCCAAAAGGGGCCGGAGATGACGTGCAGGTCGCCATCCTGCAGCCACATCGTCTTGACCGGAGGGCCCTCGCCCACCGGCAGGAACTGAAAAAGCGCCCGCTCGCCCAGCGAGTAGCTGGCGACGGGGCCCGGCTCATAGTCGCGGTGCGCGCCGACCCGACCGGCGTCCGGTGCGCCGTCCTTGGCGCCGTACAGGTTGACGAGGCAGGTGTTGAGGCGCCACTTGGGCGGGATGAACGTGGACGGGAGCTGTCGCCTCGCCATGGCCTCGGCCTTGTCGGCGAGGCGCTGCAGGCCCGGCGGGAAGGGCTCGGCCCGCACCGCCTTGTCGCGCAGCTTGCGGGGCGGCTCGTAGTAGCCGAGGCAGGCGAATTGCCAGTTTCCGAGCCAATAGACGGGCCGCAGCAGCGGGTGCTGGGCCTTGCCCGCCGGCGGCGGCCGCAGGGTCGAGTAGCGCTGCTCCCAGATCGGCGTCAGGGCGGCGAGCTCGGCCTCGAGCTGGGCGCGCTCGTCGTCGTTGAGCGCGCCGGGGGCGCAGAGCAGCCCGGGGCTGGGCCGCGCGGGGCGGGCGGGGCGGACAGGCGGGCGCTGCGGCGGGTCCGGGCGCAGAGCAGGAGGCGGGCGGCGCGGGGGCGGAGACATGCCGGCGCGGCTAACCCCGGGCGGCGGGGCCCTGGGCGGAGACCGGGCTGCGCGGGCGCAGCCGGCGCGGGCTCAGCCCGAGGACGACGACCGGCGCCCCACGACGAAGCCGAGCACGCCAAACGCGAGGCCGAAGGCCGGGCCAAAGAGGAAGGGGAAGGTGATGCGCTCCCAGCCGTCGTAGCCCTGGCCGCCGAACAGCCGGAAGACGTCGCTGGCCAGCGGGGTGAACGAGAAGACGACGCCCATGGCCAAGCCGAGCACAGCGGCGACCAGGGCGTTGACGTACGGACGCATCGGGGCTCCCGGGCGGTCTGGTGGCGGCGGCGGGGCCGCCAGGTGCAGATTAGCGCGCCGGGGTCGGGGCGCGCGCGCCGTCGGGCTGCCAGCTCAGGGTGGCGGTGAACGTGCGCCCGGGCTCGATGGCGCGGGCGATGCGCGAGCCGACCATCAGCGTGTCGGGGCTGTTGAGCAGGTTCTGCGCCCGCAGGCCCAGCGTCAGATCGGCGATGGTCGCATACGACACCGAGGCGTCGAGCAGGCGCGCTGGCACGGTGATCACGTCGGGCATGCCGCCCTCGCCCACCTCTGAGATGCGCGGCCCGGCGGTGTTGAACCAGAGGCCGCCGCTGAGATCGCCCTCGACCGGCTCCCAGCTCAGGCCCAGGTTCAGCGTGGTCGGGCTCTGGCCCTGCAGTGGGCGCTCGGTGTTGGTCACTGCGCCGGCGCCCGCGCCGAGCTCGACGGTGCTGCGGATGAGCGCCGCGTTGCCGCTGAGCGTCAGCGGCGACAGGGGGTGGGCCTCGGGCGCCAGCCGCTTGCGCCACTCGAATTCGACGCCGGCGTTGTTGGCCGCGGCGGCGTTGATGTAGCTGATGCGGCTGTTGGCGCTGACGATGATGTTCGACTCGATGGGGTCCGTGAACCGCTTGGCGAAGGCGCCCACGCTGAGCAGCTCGTCGGGGCTCGGGAACCACTCGAGGCGCAGGTCGACGTTGTCGATGAGGGCGCGGGTCAGGTCGGTGTTCCCGGCGATCTCACGCCCGCCGGCGACGTCGTTGTAGACCGCAGGCGAGAGCTCGCGGAAGTCCGGGCGGTTCAGCGTGCGCCCATACCCGCCGCGCAGGAGGGCCGGGCGGGTCGCCTCCTCTGGGGTCATCCGCCAAGTGAGGGTACCCGACGGCAGCACGTCCAGCGTGGCGAGGGTGGCGATCTCCTCTTGGGGCTCGGCGGTGAAGAGCTGGTAGGTGACGACCTGCTGGGCGCTGTCCTCGACCCGCACGCCGCCCGAGGCCGACAAGCCCCGCGGCAGGGTCATCGTCGCGCCGAGGTAGCCGGCCTGCATGATCTGGATGGCGGTGTAGTTGTCGGTCGCGGTCGTCGCCTCGGCGACGCGGAGCGCGCCGGACTCGATGTTCTCGTCGGCGAAGATCTCGGCGGGCTCACCGGTGAGAAAGTCGGTCGCCCCCGCCTGTCCGCTGGTCTGGACGTTGTAGACGAAGCGGCGCGTGTCGACCTCGCGGTCCCGGTAGACCCGGGCCCAGCCGGCCATCAGCTCGGTGGCCCAGGGGGTGCCTTGGGCCTTGCCGGCCAGGGGCACCCGCAGGTCGACCCCGCGGTCCTTGCCGAAGTCGGCGAGGTCCGAGAAGAACATGGCGTTGCCGCCGCCCTGGTTGCGCATGCGCCAGCCGCCTTCGGTCGCCCGCTCCATGAGGATGTCGCGGCGGTCGGGCTCGGCGCGCTGGGCCCAGCTGTCGGTCCAGCGCCAGCGCAGGGTGCTGTCCCACAAGATCGGGAAGCGGTGGTCGCCGGTGCCCTGCAGCAGGCTGAGCTGGCGCTCGACGTACTGGCCGCGCTCGCCCCGGATGTCGGCGCCGACCTCGTCGTAGTAGCCGACGTAGCGGCGGCCGACTGACTCCCCGTCCCGGGTGCGCAGGGCCGTCGCCCGCACATCGTGGGTGTCCTTGTAGGTCAACTGGGCGACCGCCATTCCGCCGACCTGAACCGTCCGCGCCAGATCGGTGAACTGGTAGTCGTTCTGGATCTCGAGCGCGCCGCTGTTTTGGCGGTAGTAGACGTCCCGGTACGCGGCGCGGCGCCAGGTGTCCCGGTAGATCAGCCCGCCGAGCGCCCCGACCCGCAGGTCCTCGCCGATGTCCCAGCCCCGGCCGGCCTCGACGCCGAAGCCCCGGTTGAAGCCCGCGACGGTCGGCTCCAGCCCCCAGGTGTTGGGCAGCGAGGCGCCCAGCGCGGCTAGGGTCTCGGCGTCGAAGCCCTGCGCGTTGGGCAGGGCGCTTTTGAGCACCAGCGGGGTGTCTTCGACGGCGTCGGCGAAGGCCTGGGGGAGCGCCCGCGCCGAGGCGCCCGAGGCCCACAGGTCGCCGCCCTGCCCGCCGGGCATCAGGCCCTGCCGGCCGGTGGTGACGCTGTTGTAGGCCCCGCTGACGTTGACGCGCAGCAGCGGCTCTTCGGGGATGCCGCGGGTGCGCAGCTCGACCACGCCGCCGCCGAACTCGCCCGGGCGGTCGGGGGACGCGGTCTTTTGCACCACCACGCTCTCGAGCATCGAGGTCGGGAACAGATCCAGCGGGACGACCCGGCGCTCGGGCTCGGGAGAGGGGATCATCGCGCCGTTGAGCAGGGTCGTGCTGTAGCGCTCGCCGAGGCCGCGCACGTACACATACCGTCCGCCGACCACGGTCACTCCGGTGACCCGGCGCAGGGCGGCGGCGGCGGAGCTGTCGCCGCGCCGGCCCATCTCTTCGGCCGACAGCGTGTCGACCACCTGGGCCGACTCTTGGCGCTCGCCGAGCAGGGCCGCGGTGCCGCCCTCGATCCGCGGCGCGTTCACGGTGAAGGCGGCGAGGGTGACGCCCGCGTCGACCAGGACGAGGTCGAGCGCCAGTGTCGCCCCGGGCTCCAGCTCCTGCAGAGGGGGCTGGCGCAGGGCCCAGCCGGGCTTCAGCGCGCTGACCTGGAGCGGCCCCGCCGGGACCGAGAGCGCCCACCGACCATCGGGGCCCGTGGTGACCTCAGCCGTGGCGCCGCGGGCGAAGACACGGACCCCGGCCACCGGCGCGCCGCGGGCGTCGAGCACCCGGCCGCTGACCGTGGCCAAGGGGCCAGCCTCTTCCGGCGCTGGGCCGGCCTGCGGCGCCTCGGCCCCATCGACGGTGAGGCCCAGCAGGGCGCCGGCGGCGCTCAGCGACAGCAGCGCCTCGGTGCGGCCCTCTGCGGCGACGGTCAGGGCCACGGTGGCCCAGGCCTCGCCGGCCGGGCCCCGCAGCTGCAGGGCCTGGGGGCCGCTGAGCGACGGCAGCCGCGCCGCGCCGTCGGCGTCCACCGCGACGGTCTGCCCGCCGGCGCTGACCTGCACGCCGGGC
>JBJONS010000623.1:0-20550 GCA_046051725.1 Pseudomonadota bacterium
TGGCGAAGGCCCCGCTGTCGAGGGCCTCGCGGTCGACCACCAGCTCGACGCGCAGCTGCGCGCCGATGCGCTCGAGCCACTCGCGCTGGGGGCGCGTGAAGCTGCGCGCGGCCAGCAGGCGAGGGTGTCCCGTTCTTTGTGTATGAGGGGCCAGGTGAGACGGTGGTCAAGGGTCGAGGCGGTTGTCGAAGTGGATGGCGAACTGCTGCAGGGCAAGGGGCCAGTTTGGGAGGCTGATTGTCCAGCCCTTCCGCGCATTGTTAAGAGTCATCCATAGCAGTTTGTAGGCGGCCTCGATAGAGGGCAGCGCGCCCTTCGTTTTGAGTACCTTGCGGAGCTGGCGATTGACTGCCTCTATCGGATTCGTTGTGTAGATGGCGCGGCGGATGTACTCTGGAAAGCGGAAGAACGGGCAGATGAGCTCCCAGTTGAGGCGCCATGATCGCACGATAGCCGGGTACTTCTTGCCGTGCACCCGCTCAAAGTCGTCGAGCGCAGAAACGGCCTGCTCCAGGGTGTCCGCGGTGTAAATCGCCCTGAGCGCACCAGCGACCTCCTTGCGCCCCGTGTACGAGACGCAGTCGAGCGAGTGGCGGACCATGTGCACGATGCAAGTCTGAACGATGGACTTGGGGAAAGATGCCGCGATCGCCTGGGGAAAGCCCTTCAGTCCGTCGCAGCAGACGATGAGGACATCCTCGACACCGCGGTTCTTGAGGTCAGTCAATACCTGAAGCCAGAACTTGGCGCCCTCGTTCTCGGCCATCCAAAGGCCGAGAACGTCCTTCTTGCCAGCCTTGTCGATGCCCATGGCGATGTGCACGGTGTGGTTGTTCACGTGGCCATTTTCCCGCACCTTGACCACGAGGCCATCGAGGTAGAGTATCGGATAAACGGGTTCCAGCCGCCTGTTTCGCCACTCCTCGACATCCGAGGCGACGGAGTCAGTAATCCGCGAGATGAGCGTGGGCGAGACTTCTGCGCCATACGCTTCACTGAAGTAGTCTTGAATGTCGCGAACCGACATACCTCGGCCGTACAGGCTGAGGATTCGCTCATCGAAGCTGTCGAGGCGTCGCTGATGCTTCTTCACCAGCTGGGGTTCGAAGCTGCCATCGCGGTCGCGAGGAACGTCTACGGCCACGTCGCCCACGGCGGTCTTCAACGTCTTCGTCGTGCTGCCGTTCCGCGTGTTTTCGGTGAGCGGCGTCTGGCCTTTCTCGTAGCCGAGGTGCTCGGATAGTTCGCTATCGAGACAGCGCTCCACGACACGGCCAAGGAGGGACTTGAGGAGGCCGTTGGGCTCCAACAGCTCACGAGGGTCGGCGACCTGCTTGATGAGGAGGTCGACCAGCTCGTCGGTGGCATCGGGTTCGCGGCGGCTTTCTCTGGGACGGCGGGGCATGGGGGCTCCAGGAGGGGGAGAGCCCTGATCACCTGTTCCTGGCTGCTTCGTACACAAACTTTGGGACACTCCCGGGCCGCCGGGCGGGCCGAAGCCGGCGTGGCCCGAGCTGCCGCGGCCCGCCGCGATGGCCTATCCTCTCCAGCGACCTGGCGGGCCAAGGCGGGGCCTGCGGCCGCGGCGGGGCGCGCGGGTGGCGGGGCGGGCCCGGGCGCGGCGGCGCATGGTCAAGCGCGTCGCGGACAGGAGCACGGCCGGCGCGTGCTGCGGGCGCGGCGGTCGGCGGCGGCGAAGGGCGGCGGGCCCGGGTCCACGGCGCGGCCGGCCGCGGGCACGACGGGGGTGGTCCAACCGGATCACAAGCCCGCAGATCGGGCTTGCGCGGCCCGGCGGCCGAGGTGTAGCGTCGGGGCTGCGCCGCGCGCGCCCCGCCACCGCCGCCGACCGAGGTCCCCCTTCATGCCGCAGCACCCGTCGAGAACCGGCCCCCCGCCCAGCACTTTCGCCGCATGAGCCTGGGGGCCCCGAGCAAGCCGGCCCCGCGCGGGCCCGCCGCTGGCGCCGCGCCGCCGCGGCCCTGGCGATGACGCTGGCGCTGACCGGGCCCTGGGCCTGGGCTGAGCTGAGTGATCCGCCGCCGGGGCAGCCGTCGGGGCCGCCGACGCCGCCACCGCCGCCAGACCCGCCGCCGCCGCCGCCGCCACCGCCGCCAGACCCGCCGCCGCCGCCCTCGCCGCTGGAGCCGGATGGGGGGCCGATCACGCCCTGGCTGAGCTTCACTTGGCGGGACGGCGAACCGATCAGCGCAGTCTGGAGCGGCAGCCTGAAGATCGAAGGCGCCGCGTCCACGCGCACCGACGAAGGGTGTGTGCTCGACGACGACAACCCCGCGGTGGGTGATCCTTCCGTCGATTGGCCCTTCACGGCCGCCGAGAACAGTCACCCTGAGGCGGTCGACTGGTCGCGCAACGACCCCGGGCGCACGCTCGAGCAAATGATCAACCTGAACCTCAACCTCTACCTGCACGAGGCCGACGCCGGGATCGCCCTCGGAGTGAGCGAGCGCTCTGACTGGTCATGCCAGTGGCACAACCTCTCGGCGCTCAACGACGAGATCGAGGCCGCCTTGGCAGAAATGCCCGAGGGCACCGAGCCGCTCCACACCGGCCTGATCTTGGGCACCTGGGTACCGACCCCGTTCATTCCCGACGGCCCGGACGAAGGCACAGTGCCGGACTCCTACGAGACCGCAGACTGGGCTTGGTACAACGAGCCCGAGGAAACGCGAGCGCTGCACGCCTGCCGGTACCGCGACGCCATCGTGCGAGCGCGGCAGGAAGCCGCCGAGCACCCAGACATTCACAAGCTGGTGATCTTTGATGAGCTGCACCGGCTCGTCCGCGGCCCAGACAACTACTGGACGACGCCCAAGTGGTCGGATGAAGCCGTTGCGGTGCTCGGCGCGCTGGCCCGCGAGACCGATGGAGCACAGCGTTCTGTCTGCGACACAGAGCTCGTAGACCGGTGGCATGGCGGGACCGCACCCGAGTTTGTGGCGGTTGACGATTACGACCCGTCCACTGCGCTTGGCCCTGAAGCAGAGGCGCCAGTTGAGCTTTGGGCCCGTGTCGCGGCCGCTGCTGTGCCTCGAATCATCGTGCCAAGCGTGACCATTGGCGTGCTACGTGCACCCCCCGACGGAACCACCGTTGTGGGGGCTGATCACCGACTTCTCGAGGGCGAGTCGGTCCGCGCTGCGTGGGATGTTTGGACACGTCCGGGTGACACACGCTTGAACTGGGACAACGTGCGGATCAGGGTTGACCTGCTGGCGAACCTGAGCACGTCCGCCTTTCACAACGATGCGAAGCTCACCGTATCGATCAACGGGATCGACCAGCCCGCCCTGAGCTTAACCCAAGACCCCGGCGGGGCCCGCAGTATCCAATACAGCGCCGCAACTGTGCGTAAACCTTGGAATGAGGCCACATGGCCGTGGCGTGTCGACCTGCACGCGCCCAACCGCATCGAGGTGAGGGTGGAGCGAACCGAGGAGCCAACGCGAACCTCTGAGATCACTGCCACCGTTTTCGGCGCGCGCGTGATCTTGGAGGAGCTCGACCCCCTCAATCCAACCCAAGTCGTCAAGGTGTTTGAGCGCGCGCTCGACCCAAAGGACGCCGTCTTCTCGGTGACCGGCACCCCGGGGATGTCTACCCCAGGCCCCGTTGACTGCGGCGCAGGCTATGTCGACGGCACGTCGGCCATCTGCACGGACAACCGCGACTACCTCATCGCCGACGAGCTGGACGGCCTGAGTATCGCGCACGATATCCGGTTCGAGTGGAAGCCGCAGGGTGCGGGCACCGGCATGGAGTACTCCACCGCCTGGGACCGGCTGATTGAGTACACCTGCAGTCGCCTGCACAAACGACCTCTCCCTTCGCCGGCCCGTTGTCTGGTCGACGAGCGCCATCAAGTCGCAGAGGTCGACACGCTCGACCTCCTCAACTACAGCGAAGCCGTGCACCGCATCGAGGCCGGCCGTACCCTCGGTGATGGCGAGGTCAACACCTTCTTGGCCATCGAGATGGCCGACGCCGGCTACAGCTACGGCACCCCCGCAGGCCCCGGCCCGGCGATCGAGCCCGCGGGGCGCTTCGATGACCGGCCGCCCTATTGGGACTACCCCGACCTCAACGGCGGGGTGGGGGACCGATACAGCGCGACGGTGTTCAACCGTGGGCATCGGCTGCTGAACTACCTGCCGCCGCACACATCACCCCACCCCGGCGAGCGGCAAACCTGGACCTTTGCGTGGGACCGCGGGGTCGACACCGCCTGCAACGGGGAGTGGGAGCTGGGCTACCACATCGACGGCTCCATGACGACGCCGACCTATGGGCCGGTGGTGGAGAGGCACATCGTTAGTGAGCCAATGGGAGTTTTCGACTTCGCCTTCGAGCTCGAAGACCAAGCGGACCCCTACACGCCCGGCACGCCGCGCACCTTGACGACGCTCGAGCCAACGGACGTGCACCAGACGCTGCCGGGGACCTACTGGATCGGGGCCTACGTGCACACCCGTCGCGTGCTCGACGCGACCACAACCCCGCCGCTCACCGAGCCCAGGACCGCGGTGGCCTGGGTCTACGATGCAGAAACACACTTGGCAGACGCCCTGCGCGTGGGCTGGGAGGTGAAGGCCAATGGCGCTGGCGCTGAGCTCAGCGATCGGCGCGCCAGCCTGTCTTGGTTCGTGCTACCGCCCGCGGGGTGTTCGGCCACGACGGGTGTAGACGACCCGCAGGTCAGCGTCGATGTGGTCGCCGAGGGCTGGTACTGGGCGCTGACCTGCTACCTCACCGGCGGCGACATTGACGACTGCAACATGACCACCGAGGCGTCGTTGCCGCCCTCGATGCCGAGCTTGCCATGGTGAGCTGCCGCGCCGCGCGCCTGCTGGTCGTTGGCCTGCTCTGCGCCTGCGACACCAAGCGCCCGCAGGCGAAGTCCGATCCCGGCCCGCCCCCCGCCGCGCCGCCAGTCGTGGCCTGGGGCAGCACGCGCGGCCAGGTATCGCCGCCGGTGATCGAGCGCCCTGTCGGCGGGCTGTCACCTGCCCCTGCGCCCGTGGGGGTCGAGACCCCTGCGGGCGCCGCCGAGCACAATGCAACTGTCTACCCCGGCGCCGAAGAGCTGTGCGGCGACGGCGTGGTCAACGACCTCGCCCGGCGTGAGGCCGGGGTGACCGCCGAGCTTTGCGTCGAGGTGGACGGCACAGCAGACGCCTTCGCCACCTTTCGGTTCATGCGCTACAGTGACCGAGAAGATCGGCTCACCATCGCTGACCTCGGCGACCTCGACGGTGATGGCGTACACGACCTCGGGGCCGGCCAGAAAGACGACGCCCTTCTGCTCGGTGAGCACGTCGACTGGTCGACCGGCGAGATCGTCTATGACTACAGCACGCGCGGCAGCGTGCTGGTGCTGCCCGGCCCCCTGAGCCCGACGACCTATGACGATCCGATGTACACGTGGAGCTTGCCCGAGTCGGTCTATGGGGTCGACACTGCCGACCGCATCGGCGCCGGCATCGCCGGCATGGGTGATCTCGACGGCGATGGGTATGGCGATTTCATCTTCGGCAACCTCGGCAGCCCCGACATGGTCTGGTTGGCCTCGGGCCCGGCCTTCACCGACATGGCCGAGGCCCAGCTCATCTACAGCGAGCCGGCGGGGGGCTGCGCCAGCAACGGCGCGGCCAGCAGCCCCGACCTGAGCGGCGACGGTCGACCCGACGTGGTGATCGGCAACCCCTGCGCCGACCTCGTGCTGGTCTATGAGGGCGCCACCCTTCGCGAAGGCGAGGGTCTGCCCACGCCTGTCGCCCGCCTGCAGAGCGGGCTCGGCTGGCGCGAAGGATTTGGCGGCGGGCTGCACGCCGACGCCGACCTGACCGGCGACGGGGTGGCCGATCTGGTGGTCGCTGCACCAGCCCAGCACCTGATCGATGGGGTGAGGCGCCCGCCCTATGTCCTCGTCTACCCCGGGCCGGTGCGGGGCACGCTGGGGCCCGAGGACGCGGCGGTGCGGCTCACCGCTGAGGTGGTTGACGAGTTCACCGAGGGCATCTCGGGGGCTGGGTGGGCGCTGTCTGCCGGCGACGCTGACGGCGATGGCTACGCAGACCTCGCGGTCGGCGACCCCTACTTCGTGGACTGGTCTGAGTTCGACGAGGATGCGGGGTGGACCGGTGGTCGAGTGTCGGTTTTTCCCGGCCCGCTGACCCGGAACCTGCTCCTAAGCGAGAGCGCGGCCAAGCTGCAGACCAAGTCGCCCACGGAGGGACTCTTCGGTGGCCAGGTCGACATGCGCCGCGACCTCGACGGTGATGGGCGCGCTGATCTCTTCATCACCGCCGGCGTGAACCGGGGCGAGAACTGCACCTGCGGCCCAGGCACCGGCGGCTATAACGCCGCCTACATCTTCCTCGCCCCCTTCGGCGGGCACCGATTCGCCGCCAGCGCCGAGATCACCTTCCGCAACACCGAGGTCGAAGACTGGGGCAGCCAGGGCGAGGTCACCGGCGACATGACCGGCGACGGCTGGCCCGACGTGCTGATCGGCGGGCCCGGCAACTACTTCCAGGTCTTCGCCCTGCCCCCGCCGGGTGACGCGGGCTGGGGCGGCGGCTGGCGGTAGCGCAGCCCCCCGACGCCGCCTCGCGCGCGCCAGCCCGGCCGCAGGGCCGACCGCAGGTCGGGCCGCGCTCGCGCGGCCGAGGCCGACCGGCCGAGCCTGAAGGACGGGCGCCGACGGCCGCAGGCCGGCGGGGCGCCCGGGCTTAGAGCGCGCCCCGCAGGGCCCAAAAGGCGCCGTTGGGGGTCTGTCCCCGGCCGTCGACGCTGAGCGCGGGGCGCAGGCCGTCGACGAAGACCATCTCGACCTCGCCCTTGCCCTTGGCCGCCACCTTGCCGCGCGGGGTGCCGACGAAGAAGCCCTGCACCGCCGCCCAGGTGGCCGCGCTGACGTTGACCCGGCCGACCGCGCCGCTGCTCTCCATGCGGCTCGCGGTGTTCACGGTGTCTCCCCACACGTCGTAGGCGAGGCGGCGCTCGCCGATGACCCCCGCCACCAGGGGGCCCGTGTGCACGCCGATGCGCAGCGCGAAGAGGGGCGCCTGGCCGTCGGGGCCCGGCGTGGACATATGGTCCCGCATCTGCAGGGCCGCCAGCACGCAGTCCACCGGGTGGGTGCGGTTGGGGATGGGCGCGCCGCCGATCGCCATGTAGGCGTCGCCGATGGTCTTGACCTTCTCGACCCCGTTGCGGTCGACGATGCGGTCGAAGGCGCCAAAGCAGCGCTCGAGCTCGGCGACCAGATCGGTCGGCGCCATGCGCTCGGACGCCGCGGTGAAGCCCTGGAAGTCGGTGAACAGCACCGTGGCCGCGGGGATGTGGCGGCTCGGGTAGCTGCCCGCCGCCTTGAGCTCGTCGACCACGCGCCGCGGCAGCATGTTGAGCAGCAGGCCGTCGGCCCGGTCGCGGGCGCCCTCGGCCTCGGTGCGGGCCGCCACCAGCTCGGCGGTGCGGGCGCGCACCTGCTGCTCCATGTCTTCGAACAGGCGGGCGTTCTCGATGGCGATCGCCGCCTGGGCGGCCAGGGCCTCGACCACCCGCGCCCGCTCGGGCGGGAACGCCCCCTCGGCTTGGTCGTGCTCGAGCCACAGCACGGCGGCGAGCCGGCCTTGGCTCAGCAGGGGCGCGCAGAGCAGGCTGCGCAAGCCGCGGTCGCGCACGGCGGGGTCTCTTTTGAGCTGCTCGCCCTCGGGCCCCTCGCCCAAGAGCACGAGGCGCTGGCTGCGGGCGACGAGCCGCAGGGCCCGCTGGGGCAGGGCGCCGGCCTCAAGCAGGTGGGGGGCCGGTCCGCCGTCGGCGGCGACCGCGCCGACCGGGCGCAGGCCGGTCTCGCCGGGCAGCAGCAGGGCGGCGGCGGTGGCGCCGGCGGCGCTGCGGGCGGCCTCGAGCAGGGCGGGCACCAGCTCGGTGAGCTGCAGGCGGCTGGTCAGGGCCTGGGATGCCTTGAGCAGGGCGGCGAGGTCGAGGCCTCCGCCGCCGAGCGCGGTGGTGCCCAGGGGAATGGTCGCGGTCGCCGGAAGAGACCAGCCGGGCCGCACCCGGGCGGAGGTCGGGCCAGCGCCCGGCGCCGGGCCCCCGAGCTCTTGGTCGAGGCGGGCGAGGCGGGCCTTGGCGCCCCACCGCGCCCAGGTCTGCCGGGCCCCGCCGAGGAAGGCCTGGCCGATGAAGTGCAGGCCGCCGTCGAGGTGCGCCCGCCCGGCGAGGTCGAGCGCGAGGGCCTCGTCGTGCAGCCAGCCTTGGGCCCTGGCCCCGGCGATGGCCGCCTCAAAGCGCGGGGTGGCCTCGGCCAGCCGGCCCTCGGCCGCGGCGAGGAGGGCGTCGAGCAGATCGACCCGGTGGCGCTGGTTCGCCGGGCCCATCGCGGCCCAGGCGGCGACCTGGTCGCGCAGGGCCCGGGCCCGGGTGAGCAGGGCGTCGCGGTCGGGCGCGCCGCGGCGGGCCTGCTCGGCCGCGGTCAGGCCCGACAAGAAGGTGAAGGCCGGCACGAAGACGCTGCTGACCGCCCCGGCCTGCCAGGCCATCGCCGCCTCGACCGCGGCGGCGGCCTCGTCGAAGGCGCCTTGGTAGACCAGCAAGAAGAGCTTGGTGGTGTAGAACACATAGAGGTTGCTGGCGTCGGCCTTGGCGATGTGATCGGGCAGGGCCGTGCGCTCGTCGTACAGAGGTCCGGCGACGAGCAGGGGGTCTTCGGACGCGCCGCGCAGGGCCGCCACCGCCTGGTGCTGCATCTTGAGGCCGAGCAGAGAGGTCTCTTGGCCCAGGGATCGAATGGCGCCGGCAAATTGGGTCATGCCCGCGTCGACCTCATCGAGCGGGTCGCCGACGTGCAGGCTCAGCGTGCAGGACATGAACGCCGAGAAGGCGGCGAACTCGACGTCGCCGCCCGACAGCTCGCTGGCGTAGACCTCGCGCAGGCGGTCGCGCAGGCTGCGCCAGGGGTCGGCCCAGATCCGCACGTGGGTGTAGAGCATGTGCAGGGTGCGGCCGGCCAGCCGGCGGTCGTCCATGCGGTCGTTGACCGCCACGGCCTGATCGCCGAGCTGCAGGCCGGCCTCGAGCTGACCGGCCGAGCACAAGATCAGCCCGACCACGGTGAGGCCCATCGCGGTCTCGGGCGAGGGCCCGGCGCTGACGCTGCGCTGCACCACGCTGAAGCCGAGCACCGGGGCCAACATGGGGCGTCCATAGTAGGCCGCGCCGAAGACGTTGATCTTGATCCGCTGGGCGGCGAGCACCTGGGGGTCGGCGCAGAGGGGCGCGCGCACCAGCGCGTCGGGGCCCGCCGCGCCCAGGGCGCCGAGCGCCGCCTGCAGCGCGCCGCCCACGTCCTCGGGGCCCGGGTGGTGGGGCAGGGGCTCGCCGAGGCGGTCGAGCACGGCCAGGGCGAGGTCCACCGCGTCGTTGACGCGGTTGCGGGCCATCATCGACTGGATGTGGGCCTCGTCGACCGCGAGGCGGGCCATCGGGTCGGGGGCGGCCTCGACGACGATGGCGCGCAGCGCGTCCATGCGGGCGAAGTCACCGGCCAGCCAGGCGGCCACGCAGGCCTGCTCGGTCAGGCCCAGGGCGAGCGGGCGGTCGGCCTGCCAGGCGTCGGCGGGCAGCAGGCTGACCCCGGCCTCGAGCGTGCGCTGGGCCAGGCCGAAGGCCGCCGCGGCGATCGCCCGGCGCCCGGCGGTGAGCATCAGGTGGGCGGCCGCCGCGCGCTCGGCGGGGTCGGTGACGAGCGCGCGGGCGGCGGCGTAGTGGGCCACGAGGTCAAAGAGGCGGTCGGCGCGGGCGGCCTCGCCGGCGCTGGCCCAGGCCCGGGCGACGTGCAGGCGCAGGGCCGCGCGCTCGTCGGCGGCGAGGATGCCCTCGGCGGCCTGCTGCACCCGATCGTGCAAGAAGCGGTAGGCCAGCGGCGGCGGGTCGCCGTCGGGGCGCAGGTCGGCCTCATCGAAAGGAGAGGCGTCGGCCCGCAGCAGCAGCCCCGCGGCCCGGGCCGCCCCGAGCGCCGCCGCGGCCCGCGCGGGGGGCCAGCCCTGCAGCCGGCCGAGCGCGTCGAGGGTGAAGCGGGCGCCGAGCAGCGCGCCCAGCGCCAGCGCCCGGCGGGTGTCGGCCGGCAGCTCGTCGAGGCGCCGCGACAGGAAGGTGACCACGTCCTCGTCGATCGTCGCGGCGGCGACCGCGGCCTCATCCCACGTGAAGCGCCCGTCGGGGCCGCGCGCGATCAGGCCGTCCTCGCCCAGCGCGGTCAGCGCCCGGGTGAGGAAGAAGGGGTTGCCGCCGGTGCGCTGGTGCAGGAGGGCGGCGAGGGCGGCGGCCTCGGGATCGGCGCGCTCGACGGCCTCGCAGACGAGCTGGGCGCTGTCGTCGGGGCGCAGGGGGCCGAGGTGCAGCGCCGAGAGCGGCGCGCGCTCGGCCTCGAGCTCGCGGACCGCGAGGGCCAGCGGGTGGGCGCCGTTCACCTCGTTGTCGCGGAACGCGCCGATGATCAGCGCGTGGCTGGTGGCGGGGTCGCGCACGAGGCGCAGCAGCAGGCGCAGCGAGGCCACGTCGGCCCACTGCAGGTCGTCGAGGAAGAGCACCAGCGGGTGCGCCGGGCCGGACAGGGCCCGCAGCACCCGCAGCATCAGGCCGTCGAAGCGGGCCTCGGCCTCGGCCGCGGTGAGCGGCGGCGGGGCGGGCTGCGGCCCGAGCAGGGCGCCGAGCGCCGGCACCGCGTCGACCAGCAGCTGGCCGAGCTCGCCGACCGCGCCGGCGAAGCGGGCGCGCCAGACCTCGAGGCTCTCGTCGTCGCCGGCCAGCACCTCGGCCACCAGCCCGCGCAGCGCGCCGAACAGGCCGGCGTAGGGCAGGTCGCGCTGCACCTGGTCGTATTTTCCGGCGAGGAAGACCCCCTCGCTGACCGTGATGGAGGAGAGCAGCTCGCCGACCAGGGCTGTCTTGCCGATGCCGGCGTAGCCGCCGACCAGCAAGAGGCCCCGGGCGCCGGCCCGGGCGCGCCCGAAGGCCCCGTGCAGCACGGCCACCTCGCCGGTGCGGCCGACCAAGCGCTCCGACAGCTGCAGGCCGGCGGGCCGGTCGTGCTGGCCGGGGGTGAAGCCGTCGAGCGGGCGGCCGGCGGCGAGGGCGGACTGCAGCGCGGCGAGGTCGGCGGCGAGCCCCGCGGCGGTCTGGTAGCGGTCGTCGGGCGCCTTGGCGAGCAGGCGCAGCACCACGGCGCTCAGCGCCGGGGGCACCGCCGCCCGGAGCTGATCGGGCGGGGTCGGCGCGCGCGAGAGGTGGCCCGAGACCACGTCGAGGGCGTCGGCGCCGACGAAGGGCGGCCGGCCGGTGAGCAGGTGGTAGAGGGTGGCGCCGAGGCCGTACAGATCGGCGCGGTGGTCGATGCTGCGGTTGGTGCGGCCGGTCTGCTCGGGGGCGATGGTGGCCAGCGTGCCCTCGGCCGGGCGGGCGCTGGCCCCGCGGGCCGCCTCGCGCCCGCCGCGGCTGCTGATGCCGAAGTCGATGAGCGTCACCGCCCCGCTGTCGGGATCCCAGATGAGGTTGCCGGGGCTCAGGTCGCGGTGCACGATCTTGGCGCTGTGCACGCCGATCAGCGCGCGGGCCGCCCCGAGGCCGACCGCGAGGGCGGCGGCGATCGGCGGCAGCCCGTCGGCGATGTGCTGGGCCAGCGGCTTGGCGTCGAGGTCCTCGAGCACCATCGCCGGCGCGTGGGGGTCGTCGACCACGTCGAGCAGGCGCACGACGCCGGGGCCCTGGGCGGCGCGGGTGATGTCGACCTCGCGCCAGAAGCGGGCGCGCTGCTCGGCGCTCGGGCGGGGCCCGCGCAGGACCTTGAGGACGACGGGCTGGTCGTCGGCCTCGCGCAGGGCGGTCCAGACCATCGCGTTGTGGCCGTCGAGCAGGCGGGACAGCGGGCGGTAGCCGGGGACGAGCATGGGCACCTCCGGCGCGCGCAGGTGGGGTCGGGGCCTGCGCGCGCGGCTCAGATGTGGACGCTGGCGGTCACGTTCGAGGGGAGCAGCAGGGTGTAGGGCACGGCCCGGGCGCGGTTGCGGGCCTCGATCTGGGCCTCGAGCGCGCCGAGGCCGGTCTGCAGCGCGGCGACCAGGGGGCGGGCCCGCCGGTCGGCGAAGGTGCCCGGGGGGTAGTCGCCGAAGCGGTTGGCCCGCAGGTGCCCGACGACGAAGACATCGTCGAGCTGCCGCAAGGCGAGCTCAAGCGGAGGGAGGAGCTGCAGCAGGTCGTCCTCGGTGTAGCCGCTGCGCCGCCGGGGAGGCGGCGCGTACACCGCCATGGGCATGTTGGGGATAAAGCCCATGCTGGGCCACACGCCGTAGTTGACCACCGCGTGGTAGGTCGTCGCCCGCCAGATCACCTCGGTGAGGAAGGTGCGCAGCGCGGCCCGGGTGCGGAGCTGGTCGTCGCTGTTGAGGCCGTGCAGCCCGCCCTCGGCGGGGTTGAGCAGCGCGGCGACGAAGGCCTGCAGCTCGTTGTCCTCGTCGACGTCTGCGTCGCTGCTGTAGTAGAGGTCGACGTAGCCGCTGACGAAGCGGTGGGTCAGGTCCCACAGCGCCACGGCGTCGTCGCGGAAGGGGTGGTCGGGCAGGGCCGCGCGGTCGCCGAGGCCCCGGTCGGTGATCATGCGGGTGGGAGAGACCGCGTCCCACCGGTGGGCGCGCCAGGCCCGGTCGGCGAGCTCTTTGGTGCTGTCGACCGAGACGCCCTGGATGGTCGGGGTCCGTCCGCCGGGGCGGAACAGGTCCATGGTCAGGCGGTCAATGGGGAGCGTGAACTGGACGTGGGGGCGCAGCAGCACGTGCAGCGGGTGCGCCGGGGCGAGGGTGCGCAGCAGGCAGGCGCCGATGACCCCCATGGTCAGGTGGCAGAAGACCCCGTGCATGGCCACGCCGTGCCAGATGCTCTCGTTGGACTGGTAGACCGTGCGGGCCATCAGCCAGGCCGCGCCGTCGGTCGGGTAGATGAGCGGGTCGGCCTCAGACGGGGTCTGCGCGCAGCGGATGCAGACCGGGTGCAGCTGGGCGTCCTGGGCCCCGCGCACGAAGAGGGCCACCGGGGCGCAGATCCAGCGGCGCCAGCCCCCCTTGGCCACCCCGGCCGGGATGCCCTCGAGCATGCGCAGGTCGGCGATGTAGAGGCGGCCCTCGGCCAGCGCGGCCTCGAGCCGGTCGCCGGGGAAGAGGGCCGCGAAGAGGGCCGGATCGGGCTGGCAGTGCGGGGGCAGGCGGTCGTCGACCCGGCGGATCAGGCAGGGCGAGCAGCCCGCCACCCGCTGCAGGGCGAAGTAGCTGTCGTCGCGCCAGCGGTGGCGGGCCTCGGGGCTGTAGCCAGGGGGCACCATCGCGTCGAAGTCGGCCAGCGAGAGGGGCGGCCGCTGGTCGTAGGGGCGCGGGCCACGGTGGGGCGGCGTGTCGTCGATCGCCGGCTTGATGCGGTCTTGCAGCGCGCGCAGGGCGCGCAGGGCGCGGACCTTCAGCCCGCCGTCGGGGGCGGTGTGCAGCACCGCCGCGCTGGCCCGGGCGAGGTTCTCGACCGAGCGGCCCTGCCAGCGGCTGGCCTCGGCGAGGTAGTGGGCGGAGAAGCGCTCGGCGAGGGGCACCCGGTCGACGACGGGCAGGTCGTCGGTGCTCCAGGAGAGCTGGACGCGGGCGCGCTCCCGGGCGATGTCGACCGCGCGCGCGGCCGGCGTGGGGTCAAATTGGGGGAGGCTGGGCAGCATGGGGGGCTCCTGCGGGGGCGGCCCGGCTCAGATGAAGATGCTGGTCTGGACCTGCGAGGGCAGCAGGTAGGGGTAGGGCATGAAGCGGTGCTGGTCTCGGGCCGAGATCACCGCCTCGATGTCCTTGAGCTCGGCGCGGAGGTGGCGCAGCAGACCCCCCACCCGCGGGTCGAGGAAGGCGCCGGGGGCGTAGTCGCCGAGCGCCCGCCAGCGCACCGACGAGAGCTGGTACGCGATGTCGGCCTGCATCACCGCGTCGCCGGTCGGGCACAACATCTCGAGGAAGTTGGCCATGTTGTCGGGCGTCTGGGCGGTGGGGGCGGCCGCGTACAGCGCCAGCGGGCTGCTCGGCACGAACCCGAAGAAGGGGAACTGGGTGTAGTTGACCGCCGAGTGCTGGGCCGAGCCGATCCAGCACAGGGTGGCGATGAGGCGCACGCACTGGTCGATGCTCTCGAGCGGGGGGATGCGCATGAAGTTGCCGCCCTCGGGCGCGCCGAGCATGGCGACAAAGGCCTGCAGCTCAGCGTCCCCGCGCACGTCTTCGTCGCGGCCGTAGTAGAGCCCGACGTAGCGGCTGACCCACCGCTCGAGCGCCGGCCAGAGGGTCAGCGCGTCGTCGCGGTAGGGGTAGTCGGGCAGCCCCTCGGTCGACAGCACGAGGCGGGCGGCGAGCTCGCTCGGCGGGGCGGCTTGCATGAGGTCGTAGGTGTCGAGCGCGCGGTCCATGACGGTGAGCGTGCCGTCGAGGGTGGCGCCGAACAGCAGGTCGACCTGCCCGCCGGGGGCGACGAGGTGCTTGGTCGCGTAGTCGTTGATGGCGAGGGTGAACTCGCAGTGCTGGGCCAGCAAGATCATCAGCGGGTGGCGGGCCGCGAGCGTGTGGCGGGCGCAGAGGTAGGCGCCCTCCATCACCATGTGCGAGCGGCCGAGGTGCCAGACCATCTCGTGGTGGGTGGCGTTGGCGCACTGCACGGTGGCCTTGGCCATCTCCCAGCGGGCGCCGTCCAGCGGCGTGAAGATGGGGTTCTCGCCCCCCGGCGCGCGCTCGGCGGTCTGGTGGCACTGGATGCAGACCGGCACGAGCCGGGCCTCGGCCTGGTCGGTGGCCGGCAGCACCACGAACAGCGCCATCGGGGCCGTGATGGTCTTCTGGCGGCTGATCCCGAGCGCGCCGATGCTGCGGGTGCCCTGGGGCAGGCCGTCGATGAGGCGGTAGTCGGCGAGGTAGAGCCGGGCCTCGGCGGCGGCGGTCAGCAGGTCGTCATCGACGCCGTAGCGGGCCTTGAGCACGCGGCGGTAGAGGGCCGAGGTGACCGGGAAGCGGGCGGGCAGCAGGCCGGGGATGTCGGGCGGGGCGGGCGTGGGCTGGCCGGAGCGCGGCGCGGGGGCCTCGGCGAGCAGGCGCTCGATCTCGGGCCGCAGCAGGGCCTCGAGCGGGTGGGTGAGGCGGCGGAGCAGGGCCTCGGCGGCGTGGGCGCGGGCGGCGGGCGCCGGGCGGGCGCTGGGCTCGACCACGTGGCGGATCCCCTGCAAGACCAGCGGGTTGGCGCCGGCGATGCGCTCCCAGGCGAAGAGCCGGTCGCGGCGGGTGGGGTCGCCCCACATGCCCATGGCCGCCGGCTTGGGGATGAGGACAAAGGGCTCGCGGTAGACGTTGTCGTTGACCGGGAAGCTCTGGGCGATGCGGCTGACCCGCTGGAAGCTGCGGCCGAACATCGCGTGGCGGGAGCCGACCGCGCGGGTGATGCCCAGCGCGTCGCCCAGCGTGAGCTTGGGCAGGGCGATGCCCTGGATCTCGGCCAGGGAGCCGCCGCCGAGCGTGGCGGCCTCGAGCGCGGCGTGGTTGCCCACCAGCCGCAGGTCGACGCCCATGATCTTGGCGGCGATCGCCGCGTCGTACTGGTCGGGCTTGGGCACCTGGGCCGCGACAGCGGAGCCGGCGGTGCGGACCCCGCCGCCCCGGTAGGCGCGGGCGATCGGGTAGCGGGCGCGGGCCTCGGCGAGGGCGGCGCGGCGCCCCGCGCGGTCGGGGTCCTGCTGGGGCAGGGTGGGGAGCATGGGGTCCTCGCGGCGGGCGGCGCGCCGGGGGCCCCAGTGGGCCACAGGGGAGGACCGAGCCCCCGGCGCGGCCGCACGCTACGACGCGGGCCGATCCTCTGTCAACGTGCGGATCAACGCGAGGTGCGACGCTCTCGGGTACGGCAAGCTCCGTAGCTCTCTTGGGGCGGGGCCGCGGGCCGCGGGGGACAGCGCCGCGCTCGACATCGCCTCGCGCGCGCCAGCCCGGCCGCAGGGCCGACCGCAGGTCGGGCCGCGCCCGCGGCCGAGGCCGACCGGCCGAGCCCGCAGGACGGGCGCCGACGGCCGCAGGCCGGCGGGGCGCCCGACGCTGCTCTGGCGGCTAGACGGTCGGCCCGCCCGCCCGGAGCCCCCCATGAGCGCCGCCGCCGCCCTCGGCCTCGCCCTGCTGATCGTGCTTGGCGTGGTGGGGCTCTTGCTCGGCGTCGTCGGGCTGCTGCGCCTGCGCGCCCGGCGCCATGAGACGCCCGCGGCCCCGCCCGCGCGCCCCGCCCGCCCGGCATCGGCGCCTGTTGCGCCGGCGTCCACGCCGCTGGTCTCGGCGGTCTCGGCGGTCCCGGTGGCTGCCGACCCCGGCCCGGCCCTGCCGCCCGCTGCCCCGCCTCCGGACCTGACGCTCGCCCCGCGGCCGCGCCCCCCGCTGCTCCGGCCCGACCCGCCGCGCGCCCCCGCGTCCGACCCGCGCCCGATCGCCGCCGCGCTCGAGGCCGAGCTCCGGGCCTTGCTGTCCGCCGGGCGGAAGATCGACGCCATCAAGCGGGCGCGCGAGGCCACCGGCCTCGGGCTCAAAGAGGCCAAGGACCTCGTCGACGGCCTGGACGCGGGCGGCGCGCTGCCGGCGGCCGCGGGGCCGGGGCGGGACGACCGCGGGCTCGAGGAGCAGCTGCGCGCCTTGCTGTTCGCCGGGCGGAAGATCGACGCCATCCGGCGGGCCCGCGAGGCCATCGGCCTCGGGCTCAAAGAGGCCAAGGACCTCGTCGAGCAGCTCGAGGACGGCCAGCCCTGGGCGCCGCCGGTGGACGCCCCCCACGCCGCGCTCGAGGCCGAGCTGCGGGCCCTGCTCGCCCAGGACCGCGCGCCTGAGGCCACCCTGCTGCTGCACCGGCGCCTGGGCCTGGGGATCAGCGACGCGAAGGCCGCGGTCGAGGCCCTGTGCGCCGGCGGCACCTTGGCCGCCCTGGCCCGCTGAGCGGGGCGCTGCGTTGGTCGGGGCCCCCGCCGCGGGTGAGGTGGGGCGGCGAGGTGCCCATGTCTGCCGCCGGTCCATCGCCGCGCCGCTTTGACCTCGGCTTCGTGGTCGCCGTGGCCTGGCTGATCTTCGCGGTCGCGTTGACCGCCTGGCTCGGGCCCGCTCTCGGCGCCCGCGGCTGGCTCTGGCTCGGCGTGCACCACGCCCTCTGCGTGGTCGGCGCCGGCCACGAGCTCTGGCGCGCCCGGGCCCGCCGCCGGGCCGCTGCGCCGCCTGCGCCTGTCCCGCCGCCTGCGCCCTGAGGCGCATCGAGGTCCCATGTCTGCGTCCGCCCCGCCGCCGGCCCCGCTCGGGCTGCCGCCCGCCGCCTCGGTGGACCCCGGCGCCTTCGCCCGCGACCGGGCCACCGTCTTCGCCCACGCCTGGCTCTGCCTCGGCGCCTCGGCCGAGTGGCCGGTGGCCGGCGCCGCCGCCGCCCGCGACCAGGGCGGCCGGTCGATCGTCGCCCTGCGCCACACCGACGGCGGCCTGCGCGCCTTCGCCAACGTCTGCCCGCACCGCGCCGGCCCCCTGCTCTGGCCCGGCGAGGACCGCCCCGCGGGGCAGGGCCTGCGCTGCCGCTACCACGGCTGGCGCTTTGACCAGGATGGCGCGCTGGTCGGCACCCCCGACTTCGATGGCCAGCGGGTCGGCGCCTCGGCCCTCGCCGCGGGCTGCCGCCTCTCGCCGCTGCCGACCGCCGAGGCGGCGGGCCTCGTGTGGGTCTGGCTCGGGACCGGCGCGCCTGACCGCCCGGCGCCGGGCGCCGCGGGCCCCCTCGCCGGGGCGCTGGCCGCGCTGGGCCTCGACCGCTGGCGCCCGCGGGCCCGGGCCAGCCACCCGCTGGCCTGTGATTGGAAGGTCTACGTCGAGAACTACCTCGAGGGCTACCACATCCCCTACCTGCACCCCGGGCTCGGCCGCGAGATCGACATGGGCGGCTACGCGGTCGAGGTCGACGGCGACACCGTGCGGCACGTCGTCCCCACCCGGCCCGGCGCGGTCAACGAGGGGCTGTGGCTCTGGGTCTGGCCGAACCTCGCGATCAACGTCTACGGCGGCGCCTGCTCGATCGAGCGCATGCTGCCCCTGGGGCCGGGCGCGGCCCGCATCGACTATGTGTACCTCGCCGATGACAGCGTCAGCGACGATGCCTTCGCCGAGATGCTGCGCACGAGCGCCACCACCACCGCCGAGGACGTGCGCATCGTCGAGCAGGTGCAGCGCGGCCTGCACGACCCCGCGGCGGCGGCCGGGCCGCTGTCGCCCCGGCACGAGGCGGGCCTGGCCCACTTCCACGCGCTGCTGCGGGCGGCCTGGGGAGGAGGCTGAGCGCAGGCGCGCGGTGACCGGCTGGCTGCATCGGAGGGGGGAGGCCCCCGATCGCCCTCCCCGCGGCGGCCGTCGCCCGCTACGATGGCGGTCCTCGCCCGACCCCCGGAGCTGCCCCATGCCGGACCTCGCCCAGCGCACCACGACGACGCCCACCACCGGCGCGGCCACCTCGACCGGGGTCGGGGGCGCCGACCCGGCGCAGCAGCTGCTCGGCAACCAGGCGGTCGTCGACATCATCCGGGCCGAGAACAAGCCGACCGGTGAGCGCAAGCGCGACCCGAACAAGAACGGCATCGTGTTTTTGGGCATGAACGGCCACGCGGCAGACGAGGCCAAGAAGCTCAACGGGCTGAACGCCGGCGCGGGCGGGGCGGTCGCCGCCCTGCCCCAGAGAGAGCAGGACAAGCTCACCACCGGCGGCAAGACCTTCGATCTGACCACCGAGCAGGGCGCCGCGCGTTTTGTGGCCACGCTGGGCCTGCCCAACCAGCTCGCGGTGCAGGCGGCCGAGTTCTTGCTCGGGGCCGGGGCCGGCGCGCGCGACGAGCTGGCGCAGCTCATCCGCATCCTCAGCGAGGCCGAGATGGGCGCCCGCCAGATCGACCGCATGGTGCTGTCGGGGCACTCGGTCGGCTCGATGATCTGGGGTGATGACAACGGCGAGATCGGCTTTGGTGAGCTCAAGGACCTCTTCGACCTCTTCCCCAAGGCGGCGGCCCAGGTCCAGCACCTGATGCTGTCGGCATGCTACACGGGCGGCGAGGGCAAGATGGGCCAATACACGGGCATGATGCCTGAGCTCGACAGCGTCTGGGCCTACCATGACAGCTCGCCGGGCACCTGGACCGGGGCCATGGACCACATGGAGGACTGGGAGAAGGCCACCGAGCGCGGCAAGCCGGCCAGCGGCGTCGACCCGGGCCTCGCCGCGGGCACCCGCAAGGCGGCCAACGTCTCGACCTGGAACCAAGCCGACGGCTACCAGGGCGACAAGCCGCTCGAGATCTGGGAGCTGCAGCAGCAGCTGCGCAGCCAGCAGGCGGTCTTCGATCAGCACCTCTCGGGCGCGGTCGAGGTCACCGACACCCAGAGCGGCCCGCTGCGCGCCTACTACAACCTCGTGCAGCGCGTGCTCAGCCACCGCGACGCGCCGAGCGCGCTGGTCGCCGATCTCACCGCCAAGCGCGACACCACCATCCGCCTCATCTTCTTCAAGCTGGTCAGCAGCAAGTTCCAGGCGGCCCACAAAGACACCCTGTCGGCGGCCTACAAGGGCGCCGGCCTCGCCCAGCCCGACTTCGCCAAGCTCGGCCGGAAGGGCACGCTGGACGCCATCCGGGCCCTCGAGGCGGCCGGCGGCGACGCGGCCACCGCCAAGGCGGTCGACCTGCTGCAGCGCGGCCTGCGCGACCTGCAGGTCGAGGTCATCCCGACGAGCTGGGTCTGAGGCGGGCCCCGGGGCGGCTGGCCCTGGCCCTCGCCCTGCTGCTCGGCTGCCGCCCTCCGCCGGTCGGCCTTGAGGGGATCGACGTCGTGCCGCTCAACCTCGCCTCGCGCGCGGGGCGGCCCGCCTGCCTCGGCCTGACCAGCCCCGACGGGGCGCCCTGCGCCGACCGCGGGCCGGCGGTGGCCCTCGCGCCGGCCTCGGCGGCGGCTGTGGCCGCCATCCTCAGCGACCCGGGGAGCTTTGGCGCGCCCGAGGCCCGCTGCTTCTTGCCCGAGCAGGCCCTGATCTGGCCCGCGGCCGGCGGCGGGCGGGTGGCGACGCTGAGCCTGCGCTGCGCCCGGGTCGAGGCCGCGCCGCCCCTGCCCGCCCAGCCCCAGTCCGCAGACCGCCGGGGGCTGCAGCCCGCCGCGGTCGCCGCCCTGCGCCGCCTGCTCGGGCCGGCCCAGCCCCCGGGCCTCGCGCCCTGAACGTGGGGTGAACCAAGGCGAAGGCGCCGTCCAGGAGGTTGTCCTGAACGGCGCCCGGTCGTCCCGCGCGGTCGGGGGCGCTCAGCGGCGGCGGCGCCAGAGGGCCAGCGCGCCGAGCAGCAAGGTCCACAGGCCGCCGGTCGGGCCGGCCTCGGCCGCGCAGCCGCAGGTCCCGCCCGCGCGGGGGCGGTCGCGGGCGGCCCGCAGCGCCGCGGCG
>JBJONS010000624.1:0-3965 GCA_046051725.1 Pseudomonadota bacterium
CTTCTCGATCCAGGCGATGGGCAGCAAGACCGAGAGCCGGGCCCGCATGGCGGCCGCCGGCGTGCCGGTCGTGCCGGGCACCACCGAGCCCCTGCGCGACGAGGCCGAGGCTGAGCAGGTCGCCGCGGCCATCGGCTACCCGGTCATGCTCAAGGCGGCGGCCGGCGGCGGCGGCAAGGGCATGCGGCGGGTCATGGCCGCCGACGAGATGGCCAGCGCCTGGCGGGCCGCCCGCAGCGAGGCCCAGAGCAGCTTCGCAGACGACGCCGTCTACATCGAGAAGCTGATCCTCGAGCCGCGCCACGTCGAGGTTCAGGTGCTCGCCGACGCGCACGGCAGCTGCGTCCACCTTTTTGAGCGCGACTGCAGCATCCAGCGGCGCAACCAAAAGGTGGTCGAAGAGACGCCCTGCCCGGTGCTCTCGCCCGAGACCCGCGCGGCGATGACCGCGGTGGCGGTCCAGGCGGCCAAGGCCGTCGCTTACGAGGGTGCGGGCACCTGCGAGTTCCTCTATGGGGCCGACGGCAGCTTCTACTTCCTCGAGATGAACACCCGCCTCCAGGTCGAGCACCCGATCACCGAGCTGGTGACCGGCTTTGACCTCGTGCAGGCCCAGCTGCGCATCGCGATGGGCGAGCCGCTCTGGTTCACCCAAGACGACCTGCACCAGCGCGGGCACGCGATCGAGCTGCGGGTCTACGCCGAAGATCCCACCGCCGGCTGGGCGCCCTCGCCGGGCCCGGTGCCGAGCTACCGCGAGCCGACCGGCCCGTGGGTCCGGGTCGACGGGGCGGTCTACGCCGGCTCCGAGGTGCCGATCTACTACGACCCGATGGTCGCCAAGCTGGCGGTCTGGGGCGTCGACCGGGCGGCGGCCATCCAGCGGGCGGCGCGGGCGCTGCGCGAGTACCGCGTCCGCGGGATTAAGACCTCGATCCCCTTCTTCCGCGCGCTGGTGCAAGACCCTGACTTCGTGTCGGGGCACTACAGCACGGCCTTCCTCGACCCTGCGCGCATGGAGCGGCTCATCGCCGCCATGCCCCCCGCCCAGCCCGAGCTCGCGGCCCTGGTCGGCGCGATCGCCGCCTACGACCGCGATCTGGCCAAGGCGAGCCAGCCGTCGGGCGAGGGCGCCGCCGCCGCCCACAGCGCCAGCCCCTGGAAGTGGAGCCTCCGATGAGCGACGCCCCGACCCTCCAGTATGACGTCAGCGTCGGTGATCTCCACCAGCGGGTCGCTGTACGGCTGCTCCGCACCACCGCCCAAGGCGCCCGGGTCTACGGCCTGCGGGTGGCCGGCGGCGCCGAGCAAGAGATCGAGGTGACCCGCCCCGAGGCGGTCGTGCTCAACCTGCTGGTGGGCGACCGCTCGGTCGAGGCCGGCGCGGTGCCGCAGCCCGACGGCTTCTTGGTCGATCTCAACGGCCTGAACCACGAGGTCACGGTGGTCGACCCCCGCCAGCGCGCCCTGCGCCAGGGGGCCAGCGACGGCTCTGCCGCGATCCGCACCCAGATGCCCGGCCGCGTCGTCCGCGTGCTGGTCGCGGTGGGCGACACGGTCGAGAAGAACGACCCGCTGGTCGTGGTCGAGGCGATGAAGATGGAGAACGAGCTGCGCTCGCCCCGCGCGGGCACCGTCAAGCGGATCGCCGTCCAGCAGGGCGATCTCGTCGAGGCCAAGGCCACGCTCATCGAGCTGGGCTGAGGCCCGCCAGAGCGGCACGGCGCGAGCGGCACAGCGCGGGCGTCACAGCGCGGGCGCTCCGGCGGATCCGCGTGGCGGCAGGGAGAGGCGCCTCGTCCCGGTGGCTCAGGCCCCGGCCGGCGCCGCTTCGTCTTCGTCGGCGTCGCGCTCTTTGGTCGTGAACATCCACGCGATGCCGATGCCGATGATGTAGAGCACGGTCAGCGGGGCGGCCATCAGCACTTGGCTGAGCACGTCGGGCGGCGTCAAAATGGCGGCCACGACGAAGATCGCGACGATCGCGTAGCGGAAGAACTTGACCATGTCGATGTGGTCAATGAGCCCCATCCGGGCCAACACAAAGACGATGACCGGCAGCTGAAAGCTGGCTCCAAACGCCACCAGCATCTTGGTGACCAAGCTCAGGTAGGCCGAGATGCTGAGCACGGCCTGCACGTCGCCCGAGGTGACCGAGATGAAGAAGGGGAACGCGTACGTGAAGATGACGAAGTAGCAGAAGGTGGCGCCGAGCAAGAACAACGCGGTGGACGAGAACACCAGCGGGATGACGTACTTTTTCTCGTTGGGGTAGAGCCCGGGCGCCACAAAACGCCAGAACTGCCAAAAGATCACCGGGGTCGACGCGGTGAGGCCCGCGACGCCGGCGACCTTCAGGTAGGTCATGAAGCCCTCGAGCGGCTCGGTGATGGCCATCGTGCCGCTGGTGCCGCTCAGGGCCTCGTTCATCGGCGACACGAGGAAGTCCCAGATCTGCTCGACGAAGGCCATCGCCCCCGCGACGCAGATGGTCACCGCCAGCAGGGTCCACATCAGGCGGCGCCGCAGCTCGAGCAGGTGCTCCATCAGCGGCATCTGGAATTTCTCGACGGGGTCGTCGAAGCCATCATCCGAGCGGGGGAAGGCCTCGTCGTCGGCGCTCTTGGTCGGCGCGCTTTTGCCGAGCGGCACTTTCGGCGGGCTCATGCCTCATCCCCCGGGGCGGCGGCCAGCGCGGGAGCTGCCGGCGCTCCGCCCGCTGCGGCCGGCTCGACCACCACCGGCGCGGCGGCGCCCTCGGCGCGGGCGACCGACCCCACACCGCCGCCGTCCAGATCGCTGAGGTCGGGCTGGCCGCCCTTGGCCTCGAGCGCGCGGCGCCGCACCTCTTCGGCGCGGGCCAGGGCCTGCTCTCGGCGCTTGCGCAGCTCGACCGCCCGCTTCTCGGCGTCAGCCCGGTCGGCCTCGAGCATAAACGCCCGGCGGAGATCGTCGCTGGCCCGGCGCACCTTGCCGTACTGCCGGCCGAGGAAGCGCAGCAGCTCGGGCAGGCGCTCGGGCCCCACCACCACGATCGCGAGCACCGCGATGAGCGCGATCTCCTGCCAGCCAAGTCCGAGCATGCCGCCCCAGGGCCACGGTCCGGGCAGCCCCGTGGCAGGGCTGGCGAGCGGGGACCGCGGCGGCGAGTGTATAACCGACCCATGTGCCGCCTCTTCGGGTTCCGCTCCCTCGCCCCCAGCCGCGCCCACCGTTCGCTCGTGCTCGCCGAGAACGCGCTGCACGCGCAGGCCGACATCCACACCGACGGGTGGGGCGTGGGCTACTACCTGCGCGGCGAGGCCTACGTCGTGCGCTCCGACAAGCCCTGCCGCGACGACGAGAGCTTCGCCCGCATCTCTGAGCGCTTGTCGAGCCAGACTTTCGTCGCGCACGTCCGCAAGGCGACGGTCGGTCAGCCCAACCCCTTGAACTCGCACCCCTTTCGGCACGGGTGCTGGCTGTTCGCCCACAACGGCACGGTCTTTGGCTTCGAGCGGCTGGTCGAGCGCATCCTCGCCGAGACCGCGCCCGAGCTCCGGGGCCTCGCGCTGGGCAGCACCGACTCCGAGCGGATCTTCTACTTCCTGCTCACCGGCCTCATCAACACCGGGCTGTGCGAGCACGGGCGGGGCGCGGTGGACGAGGCGGTCGCCTCGCGGGCGCTGCGGCAGCAGGTGGCCCGCCTCTGCCAGATCGCGGACGGAGCGGGGGAGCCGCCGCCGCTGCTCAACTTCATCCTCACCAACGGCGAGGTCTTTTTCGCGCACCGATCGGGCCTCGAGCTCTACTTGGCCACCCAGAAGCTGAGCTGCGCCGACGCGGCCACCTGCCCGGTCGCCGACAAGGTCTGCCTCCAAGAGCTGCCGGCGCTGGCCAGCCAGCTCGCCCTCGTCGGCACCGGCGCCCCGCTGCGGCGGGTCAACCACGCCCTGGTCAGCAGCGAGCCGGTGGGCGACGAGCAC
>JBJONS010000625.1:0-7079 GCA_046051725.1 Pseudomonadota bacterium
CACCGCCGCACCCCCGCGCCCTGCCCCGAACCCTGCCCGCCTGCTCGACCGCCGCGCCTGAGCGCCGCACCCTGGAAGGCCCATGACCACCGTCGAGAACGTCAACGCCTACAGCGATGTCACGGGTCAGCCGCAGGCCTATGGCAGCAACGAGCTGGGCAAGGATGCCTTCCTGAAGCTGCTGGTGACCCAGCTGCAGAACCAGGATCCGCTCAACCCGCAGAAGAACGAAGAGTTCGTGGCCCAGCTGGCCCAGTTCAGCAGCGTCGAGCAGCTGAGCAACGCCAATGACGCCCTGGGCTCGCTGTACTTGGCGATGAGCTCGATGAACAACGCGAGCATGACCCAGCTGCTCGGCAAAGAGGTCACCGCCTACGGCGACACCTTCCACTACGACGGCGAGGGCGGCAAGACCCTCGAGTGGGAGTCGAGCGCCGCGGTCAGCAGCGCCACCCTGACCGTCACCGACAGCACCGGCAAGGTCGTCTACACCGAGTCGCTCGGCTCGATCAGCGAGGGCCGCGGCAGCTACGAGTGGGACGGCTCGACCATCGCCGGCACCGCGGCTGAGGGCGAGTACACCTTCTCGGTCACCGCGGTCGGCACCGAGGGCGTCGAGATCCAGACCCTGGTCACCGGCGAGATTGACGGCATGGACTTCTCGTCGGGCTCGCCGGTCCCGAGCATCGACGGCGTCGACATTGAGCTCGGCGACATCATTGACGTCCGCATCCCCGGTGCAGCCGACGACGAGGAGCCCGCCGCGGACGGCGAGAGCACCACGGCGTCGCGTCGGGGCCGCGGGTGAAGCAGGGTCCGGTCGACGCCCTGAACTACCGGGGCTTGCTGCCGAGCGTCCGCCCGTCCACGGGCGGCGTCCAGCCGCTGCGTCCGGGGGTCCCCCTCGAGCAGGGCCAGCCCTCGGCCTTCGACCACGCCCTTGAGCGCGCCCTGCAGCCCCCGCCGAACCCCGACGAGACCGTCGAAGAGGCCGGGCCCGAGGCCGCCGAGCTCAAGATCAGCCGCCACGCCGCAGGGCGCCTCACGAGCCGGGGCATCGAGCTGAGCGCCCAAGACATCGAAGAGCTCTCGATCGCCCTCGACGCCCTGCAGCAGCGCAACGCCAAAGAGAGCCTCGTGCTCTTCGGCGACCACGCGTTTGTGTTCGGCGTGCCCAAGCGCACGCTCATCACCGCGATGACCCGGCGCGAGGCCATGGGCACGGTCTTCACCAACATCGACTCGGCGATGGTGCTGCGCTGAGGCCCGCCCTCGGCTGAAGCCCCGCGCCGGCGCGCGCAGACAAAACACGACATCTGTAGACTCCCCGCGTGAACGCGCGGGGTGGGCCGGACCGAGGGGAGACCCGAGGGGGCCCGCGGCGGAGCGACCGCCAACCCCCGGCCTGAAGCGCTGGGCTCGCACCACCCCCTGGAGGCCTCTTGTCCCTCTTCAGCACCCTCAACACCGCCGCCTCCGGGCTCGGTGTCTCCAGCTCCAGCCTGTCGGTCATTGGCGACAACATCGCCAACATGAACACGACCGGCTTCAAGTCCACCCGGTCCGAGTTCGCCGACTTCCTGCCCCAGGACGTCTTCGGCCTCGCCGGGCCGAGCCAGCTCGGCAAGGGCGCTGGGATCAACAACCTGCAGACCATGTTCGGCCAGGGCGCGCTGGACACCAGCCAGAACCCGCTGGACATGGCCATCTCGGGCGATGGCTTCTTCGTGGTCAGCGACGGCGTGAGCGACATGTACACCCGCGCCGGCGAGTTTTACCTCGACGACGAGGGCTTCGTGGTCACCGCCCAGGGCGCCAACCTGCAGGGCTACAACGTCGATGCGACCGGCACGCTCGGCAAGACCACGGGCGACCTGCAGCTCGACCTCGACCCGGTCCAGCCCGCCGCCACGACCTCGATCACGCTGACCGCGACCCTCGACGCCGACACCGCGGTGACCGGTGGGGTGGGCGCGCTGGTCCTCAACGGTACCGCCGCGGCCGACACCCTCGAAGACGCCGCCAACGCCGCCGACTTCGCGACCTCGGTGACCACCTACGACAGCCTCGGCGTCGCCCACGAGGTGACCGTGCTGTGGGAGTACGCCGGCGCCAACACCTGGAACTGGTACGCCGTCGTCGACGCCGGTGAGCTCGACTCGGCCGCGCTCGCCGGCGCGGGCGTCGCGGGCAACGCCTTCCAGATCGCCAACGGCACCGCGACCTTTGACGGCGCGGGCCAGCTCAACGCCTTCACCGAGACCCAGACCTCGGCGGCCGACCCGTGGGCCTTCAACGGCGCCAACGCCAACGACATCAACTTCTTGATGGGCCTGGACGCCGCCGGCGTCGCCACCGACGGCCGCGTGCGCATGCTGGCCGGCACCTCGGCGGTCAGCGGCATCGCGCAGGACGGCTACCCGCCGGGCGACCTGGTCGGCCTCAGCACCGAGACCGACGGCACCATCACCGGCCGCTACAGCAACGGCCAAGAGTACGTGATGGGCCAGGTCGTGGTGGCCCGCTTCGCCGCCAACTCTGAGCTCGAGCGCGTCGGCAACACCCTGTTCCGCGAGACCATCGGCTCGGGCAACCCGGCCATCGGCGTGGCCGGGACCGGCGGCCGCGGCGTCGTCGCCGGCAACGCCCTCGAGCAGAGCAACGTGGACCTCGAGGCCGAGTTCGTGAACATGATCACGAGCCAGCGCAGCTACCAGGCCAACGCCCGGATGATCGACACCGCGAACTCCACCCTGCAAGAGCTGGTGCAGCTCGTCTGAGGCTCTCGGGCGCGGCGCTGATGGCGCCCGCCCCCGCTTGGCGAGGCCCGCGCCAAGCGGAACCGGCGCCCCCGTCGTCGTCCCTCACCGGTCCCGGCCCGTGGCCGAAGTGACCTCAAGGACCGCGACGGCGGGACCGTCACCTCCCCCGAGGAACCTTTGCCATGGACCTTGCCACCGTCGGCGGCCTGATCTTCGCAGGCATCTTGACCGTCGTCGCGATCCTGATGGGCAGCCCGCTCAAGACCTTCTACGACCTGCCATCGGTGCTGATGGTCGTGTTGGGAAGCTTCGGCATCATGTTCGTCTGCTTCCCCACCGCGAACATGAAAGACCTCCTGCGGGTCATCAAGAAGGGCTTCTTCCACAAAGATCGCAGCACCGAGCAGCTCCTCCAGCTCATGCGCGAGATGTCCAGCCGGGCGCGCCGCGAGGGCGTGCTCGTGCTCGAAGACATGGTGGCCGACCAGGACGATGACTTCCTCAAGAAGGGCATCCAGATGGTCGTGGACGGGCACGATCCGTCGGCCATCGAAGAGGTGCTCTACAACGAGATCGACAACATGGCCTCGCGCCACAAGGACGGCGCCGACCTGCTCGACCAGATGGGCACCTACGCGCCGGCGATGGGCATGATCGGCACCCTGGTCGGTCTGGTGCAGATGCTCCAGAACCTCGATGACCCCACAGCGATCGGCCCGGCGATGGCGGTCGCGCTGCTGACCACCTTCTACGGCGCGGTCATGGCCAACATGTTCGCGCTGCCGCTGGCCCACAAGCTCAAGATGCGCAGCGCCAATGAGGTCGCCGAGAAGTCCCTGGTCGTGCAGGGGCTGCTGAGCATCCTGGCCGGCGAGAGCCCCCGCTTCCTGGTGGACCGCCTCAACGCGCAGCTCCCGCCGAGCGACCGCCTCACCGAGGCCGCGGGCTGATCGAGCGTCGCGAGGGCCTGCGGGCCGAGGGGAGGGGAGATGGCCAAGAAAGAGCGAAAGAAGGTCGAGGCGGGCGGAGGTGCGCCGACCGCTCCCTTCTGGATGGTGACCTACTCGGACATGGTCACGCTCCTGCTGACCTTCTTCGTGCTCCTGATGTCGATGGCCAACTTCGAAGAGGTGGGCCGGGTCGAGGCGGTGTTTGAGTCGATCCGCATGGCGCTCAGCGCGCAGGGTGAGAACACCCTCGTGCTGGGCAAGTCACCGGATCCCGCACAGCAGCCCCAGGACATCACCCAGCCGATGGACAACCTGCTGCCGATTCTGTCGCGGCTGCAAGAGGATCTGTCTCGGCACGTGTCGGACGACATGGTGAAGATGACCCGCACCCGGACCGAGGTGCGCGTCGCCCTCAGCGACCGCGTGCTGTTTCAGCCCGGCAGCGCCAAGCTGCACCCGGCCGCCTTCAGCCTGCTCTCTGATGTGGCCGCGGCGCTCAAGAGCTACCCAGTGCACGTGATCGTCGAAGGGCACACCGACGAGACCGGCACCGAGGGGGGCAACTGGGAGCTCAGCGCCTTGCGCGCGGTGGCGGTGGTCCAGGCCATGCAGACCCGCGGCCCGCTGGACGGCGCGCAGCTCGAGGCCACCGGCTTCGGCCAGCACCGGCCGAGCAACCCCGCCAAGCCCGACCCGCAGTGGGATCGGCGCGTCGAGCTGGTCATCCAGAGCGACGATCCTGCGGCCTACGACGCGCTCTACAAGGTCGAGCAGGCCACAGGCACCGAGCCGCGCTGAGCGAGCCGCCGGTCGGCCGTGACCGGTCGAGGACGGGCGCGTGCCCGCGGCGCGGGGTGGCGCGCGCGGGCGTCGCCGCCGGCTGCGTCGGCCGGCGGGCGGTGAAGAGATCGATCTGCGGGACCAAGGCGCCCTGAGGGCTGGCCCCGCGGGGGGGGCCCGCGCTACAAGGGCGCGTCGGAGGTGGTCATGGCGGAAGAGGTCGCAGCACAGGATGCGGGCGCGAAGAAGGACCGAAAGCCCCTGTTGATGATGGTCGGGGCCTCGGTGGGCGCGCTGATCCTGGGCGCCGTGGGCATGTTCTTCGCCAAAGACATGATCTCGCCGCCGGCGGCGCCGGCCCCCAGCCCGGCAGATGTCCCGGGGGTCGAACCGGCCGACCCGAACGCCCCCGCTGATCCTGCCAAGCCGGTCGGCGCGCCCGCCGCGGGCAAGACCGCGGTGGTCGAGCTCGAGTCGTTCACGCTGAACCTCAAAGACAGCGCCGGCGGCCGCAAGCTCGCGATGAAGCTGGCTCTTGAGGGTCCCCCCACGCTGCAGACCGCGGTCGACGAGCGCCGGGCGCAGATCCGCGACGCCGTGATCACGCTGGCCAGCGACTACAGCTACCTGGACCTCGACGGCGCCGATGGCCGCTTGCGGCTGCGCGACGAGATCCAGCGCAACCTCAACAGCGTGCTTGAGCCCCAGGGCATCGCCATCCAGCGCGTCTACTACACCGAGTTCGTGGTGCAGTGAGGGCCCGCGCCCTGGCCTCGCCCCCGACCACCGGCTCGGAGCTCTCGCGATGACCGCCAAGTCCACCTCCTCGATGCTTCTCGCCCGCGCCCCCGCGGCGAAGGCCGAGCAGCCCCTCCTCCCCTCGGTCGAGGAGTTCTTCCGCCTCATCGGCTTCAAGCTGCGGGCCCGGCTGGTCAACCGCTGCGGCGCCAACTTCGTCGTCGCGCTGGCCGGGATCGCGAGCCGCAGCCTGGTCGAGGTCAAGAACGATCCCGACTTCGTCGAGTCGGGCGTCTACGCGGTGCTGCGCTTCGACAAGCCGCGCCTCGCCGCGGTGGTCGTGCTGCAGCGCGAGCTGCTCGTGCGGGTCATCGGCGCGATGCTCGGCGACGACAAGCCCGATGATCGGGGGGACGAGGACGCCGCGGCGCGCGCCCTCAGCCCGGTGCAGGTGCGGATCGCCGCCCGCCTCGTCAAAGACATGGTGCAGGACCTCAGCCAGTCGTGGCCGGGCGGCCCTGCGCCGGTGGTCGAGGCCGACGGCGCGCCGGGCCCTGCCCGCGTGATCAGCGTCGAGCACGGCAATGAAGACCTGACCGTCGCCGAGTTTCTGGTCTCGACCGCCGAGGGCCCCTACGGCCGGGTGCTCGTGACCGTGCCGACCAGCCTGCTGCGGGGCGCGAGCGCCGGGCGCGGGCCGACCAAGCCGGTCCGCAAGCCGCCCGAGATCTCTCGGGTGATGCCCGTTGAGGTCGATGTCGTCGGCGAGATGGCCCGGCTGTCGATGCGGGTGCGCGATCTCCGCCAGCTGCAGGTCGGCGATCTCATCCCGCTCGGGCGCCTCGACACCGCCACGCTGCGGGTGAACGGCAAGTCGGTCTTCCTCGGCGAGCCCGGCCACGCCAACGGCCAGCGCTGCGTCCGGATCAAGAAGCGGGCCGAGTAGGCGCCCCGTCCGCCCGGGCTGCAGAGCGCCTCCCCGCGCGGTCGGCGGACGCGCCGCAGGCCGGCCCCCGCGCGGCTTCCCCGCTGCGCGCAGACCTCGGGGGCCGCGCGCGCCCGCGGCGCCAAGGGATGCACCTGCGCGTTGAAGCGGCGGGGGGGGACGTGGTACAAGGGGCCACCGCAGGGAGGACGGCGCCCACGCCGGGCCCCCCGCACCCCATTGATTCGCCCGCGCCCACATCGAGGCGCGCGCCACCTTGAGCGCAGCCCGCGGGCTCCGCGACGTGGATCGGAGTTGTGCATGAGCCGTAAGGGGGATCCCTCTGCCGCGCCCGGCGTCACCTTCCTGGGCGACATCCCGGTGGATGTGGTCATCGAGCTCGGCCGACGCCGCATGGTGCTCAAAGAGATCGCCGGCCTCGACATCGACGACATCGTCGAGCTCGATCAGCCGCAAGACCGCCCGCTCGATCTGGTGGTCGGCGGCAAGGTGCTGGCCCGGGGCGAGCTCGTCATGGTCGGCGAGCGCGTCGCCCTCCGCGTGACCGAGATGGTGGGCAAGGGCGCGGAGGAGGCGTGAGCGCCCCCCGCCGCTGGGTCCGGCCTCCGGCCGTGGGTGCGCGGCTCGCCTTCGGGCTGGCCCTCGGCGCCGTCGTCTGCGCCGCGTCCGCCGCTGCTGTGCGCGGGTCGTCGGCCTTCGCCCAAGCGCCGCCGACCGCGCCGGTCGTCCCTGCGGCCGCCGCCCCGGCGGTGCCGGCGACGGCCGCGCCTGTGGTGCCCGCGCCGAGCCCAGCCGCGCCCCGGGGGGTGCCCGCGGGGGGCGCCCCCACGCCGCCCGCAGCGGCGGGTCCCGCCGCGTCCAGCGCCCCGGCGGTGGCCGGACCGCGGCCGCCGGCCGAGCCGA
>JBJONS010000626.1:0-3644 GCA_046051725.1 Pseudomonadota bacterium
TTGTGGTCGAGGATGGCCTGCTGGCGCATAAAGCCGACGTTACCGGCCTGGAAAGAGCCGCCGACGAGGTTGCGGTGCAGCGGGTTGAGCGGCGCGAAGGCGTCCCAGGTCTGGCCGACCGTCAGGTGGGTGCCCGGCGCGAAGGCCCAGTCGACGGTCGCGATCCGCAGGCGGGGCTTGGCGCCGACAGTGGGGCTGGCGACGTTGAAGTCGATGAAGTCGAGCTCCAGCACGCCGGTGGCCTGGCCGGCCTTGGCCCGCAGGCCGAAGCGGGACTGGGCGACCTGCCAGGACAGGCGCGCGGCCTCGGCGTCGGCCACGATCCGCGGGTTGGCCGCCGCGGTGATCGCCGCCTCGTTGGGCCGGCCGTAGGAGGCGACCGCGCCGTCGGCGAAGCTGAGGGTGGGCCGCAGGGCGCCATAGAGGCTGACCTGGGGAGCGTCGGCGGCCGAGGCGGCGGCGCTGAGCAGCAGCAGCAGGGGGAGGGAGGGCATCGGGGCTCCAGGGAGGAGGAGGGCTCGGCAAGGCCCATGCCAGGCCCCCGTGCAGCGGCCGAGGCGATCAAAACGCGCGCGCGCAGCGGACCGCCGCGGGCGGAGGCGCCCGTCCGCTGGCCGCCGGGTGGGTCAGCTTGACCCGGTCGGGGGCACAGGCGGGCCACGGCGCGCCGCCCGCCGCTCCCGCCCGCGCGGCCCGCCGGCCGTCGCCGATGAAGACGACGTGCTGGACGTTCGCTTGGACGGCCCGGTTGATCCCGCCCCGGGCGCGGTCTATGGTGCGGAGGTGGCCGTACCCGGGGGGCGCGGCCGCGTGGGGGGCCCCTGTCCGCGGGGGCACCGGCGGTGATGTCTCTGCCCCCGGCGGAAAACACGATGCGCAGCAGCAAGCTCCTCCTCGCCCTCTCGGCCCCCGCGCGGGCGGCCCGCCCGCTCCGCGGCGGCCTCCTCCTGCTCGCGGCGCTGTCGGCCTGCGCCGACCCCAAGACCGACCCGGGCGGCGAAGAGCGCGTCGACGAGGACGAAGACGGCGTCTTCTCTGACGAAGACTGCGACGACAGCGACGCGGCGGTGGCGCCCGGCGCCCCCGACAGCTGGTACGACGGCGTCGACAGCGACTGCGGCGGCGACGATGACTTCGACGCCGACGGCGACGGGGTGCGCAGCGCCGACTACGGCGGCGCCGACTGCGACGACGGCGACGCCGAGATCTCCCCCGCCGCCCCCGAGGCCTGGTACGACGGCGTCGACCAGGACTGCGCCGGAGACGACGACAATGACGCCGACGGCGACGCCTTCGCCGCGGCGACCGCCGGCGGCCCCGACTGCGACGACACGCTCGCGGCGATTCGGCCAGGCGCCGACGAGATCTGGTACGACGGCGTCGACCAGAACTGCGACGCCGACGATGACTTCGACGCCGACGGCGACGGCGTGACCTCGGCGCTCGAGGCCGGCGGCGAAGACTGCGACGACCTGGACGCCGACGTGCTGCCCGGGGCCTCTGAGCTCTGGTACGACGGGATCGACCAAGATTGCCTCGGCGACGATGACTACGACGCTGACGCCGACGGCTACGCGGCCCTGATCGCCGGCGGCGAGGACTGCGACGACGAAGACCCCGACGTCTTCCCCAACGTGGCCGAAGAGCTGGACGGCGCCGACAGCAACTGCGACGGCCGCAACGACCAGCTCACCATCGACGAGGACTTCGGCGCGCTGAGCGTCATCGGCGAGCTCGAGGGCGGGGGCTTCGGCGCCTCGGTGACCGCGGGCGACTTCTCGGGCGACGGGCTCGACGACATCGCGGCGCTGCAGGCGGTGACCGCCGTGGTCGGCGAGTTTGACCTGCCCTACGGCCAGGTCACGATCTGGGACGCCGCCGACCTGCTCGGCTCGACCACCGCCGGGGCGGCCACGGCGACCATCCGGCCCGACGAGTCGGCCCGCCAGCTCGACGCGGTGGTCTTCCTCGGCGACGTGGGCGGCTCGCCGGCCGGGCGCGCCGACCTCGCCATCACCAGCGTCGGCGCGGTCAACGCGAGCGCCCAGCAGATCGGCAAGGTCTGGATCTTCCGCAACTCGGCGCTCGAGTCGGCGACCAGCTTCCTCACCACCACCTGGACCCTCGAGGGCGTGACCTCGGGCACCCCGACCGAGTTCGGCGCGGCGGTCGCCTCGACCCCCGACATGGACGGCGACGGCTTCGCCGAGGTGATCGTGGGCGCGCCCGGCGCGGGCGGCGGCGCCGCCCACCTCTTCTTGTCGTCGACCCTCGGCCCGACCTCGAACCGCGTCATCTACTCCGTGGCCGACGCCGACTCGAGCTGGACCGCCCAGGGCGCGTCCGACCGGCTGGGCACCGCGGTGGCCGGCCTCGACTACGACGACGACGGCCGCGGTGACCTGCTGCTCGGCGCGCCGGGCTACCAGACCAACGCCGGGGCGGTCTACTTGATCGCCGGCGACCTCACGCTGGCCAGCGAGCCGGTGGCCAGCGCCTACCACCTGCGCCTGACCAGCACCGTGCTCGGCGAGCGGGCCGGCGAGGCGCTCACCGCCGGCGACTTCGACGGCGACGGCGCAGATGACCTCGCGATCGGGCTGCCGCGGGCGACCAGCGGGGCGGGCAAGGTCTACGTGACGATGAGCGCGGCCTTCCGCACCATCGCGCCGCTGAGCAGCCGCGCCATCTCGACGCTCTCGTTGGTCAACTACGGCGGCACCGGCAACAGCGACGGGGCAGGCAGCGCGTTCGCGACCCCCGGCGACGTCAACGGCGACGGCAAAGACGACCTCTTCGTGGGCGGCGCCGGGGCCGACGGCCTCGCCACTGACGCGGGCGCCGCCTGGCTGATCACCGAGCTGAGCACCGGCGCGCGGGCGCTGGCCGACGTGCCGGTCTCCTTCGCGGGCACGACCGCCGGCGACGGCGTCGGCGGCGCGCTGGCCCTGGGCGACATCGACGGCGATGGCCTCAAGGACGTCATCTTCGGCGTGCCCGGCGGCGACACCTATGGGGATGAGGGCGCGGTGCTGATCGGGCGCGCGGCCTGGTGAGGCCGGGGGTGTCCCCTTGGCAGGAGAATTGCCAGGCGGACAAAACCTGTCCTTGATCATCACGCGCCGGTGTGTGATGCTGCGCGGGTGAGGGGGAGGGGCGGACGCCCCGCCCCGCGGCCCCGCCGGGTCGCCCGCGCCGCGCGCTCCAGCCCCTCCCGCCCTCGCTGCACCCGCAGCCCACGAACCGCGCCGGCGCGACCCGGCGCACGGAGTCCCCCGATGACCGTCAACAAGGTGATCCTGGTCGGCAACCTCGGCCGCGACGCAGAGATCCGCAACACCACCAGCGGCCTGCAGCTGGCGAACCTGCGCCTCGCCACCACCGACCGCCGCAAGGGGGCCGACGGCAACTGGCAAGACCACACCGAGTGGCACTCGGTGGTCTGCTTCGACAAGCTCGCCAACCTGATGGAGCGCTTCGGCAAAAAGGGCAAGCAGCTCTACGTCGAGGGCCGCATCCAGACCCGCGAGTACACCGACAAAGAAGGCCAGAAGCGCTGGTCGACCGAGGTGATCGCCAACGAGATCCGCCTGCTCGGCGGGGCGGGCCGCGGTGACGAGTCGACCGAGCAGTGGGGCGGCGGC
>JBJONS010000627.1:0-5390 GCA_046051725.1 Pseudomonadota bacterium
GAGGAGGCCGCCGCGCGGGTGATCGCCGCCCCGCCGGGCGCGCCCCTCCCGGCCTGGGCGGCGGCGCCGGCGCGGGTCGGCCCGCCGGCGGCGGCCCGGCCGAGCGAGGGGCAGCGGCTGCTGCTGATTGGTGATCTGGACGCTGCTCCCGTCGACCTGCGCGCCCGGCGCGACTGGCCCTCGGCGCGGCCGAGCCCCGCTGCGCTCGGCCGCCAGCTCGGGCGGGTCGAGGGCCTCGGCTGCGGCGGACGCGGGCCGGCGCCGCTTCGACGCGAGCCGGGGCCCGCCGCGGGCTAAGATGCGGCACCCGGTGTCGGGGGCGCCTCCCGGCGCCGGCGGGGCCCGCCCCGCGCCCGACCCGCTCCCCCTGTTGCGCCCGATCTCATCTGTCGTGTCGGACCTCCGCGGCCCGAGCAAGGAGCCCCCCATGCGCAGCCGCACCCCGGCCTCCCTCCGCGCGCCCCGCGCGTGGATCGCCGCCCCGCGCCTCCTCCCGCTCGCGCTGCTGGCCCTCGGGCTCGGCGCGCCGCTGGCCCCGGCCCGCGCGGCGGGCCTCGACGACCTGACCTACCAGAGCACCCCCTTCCCCTTCGTCCTCGAGGACGAGGTCAGCCTCTACGACGGGTCCGAGTTCGACACGACCTGGATCCCCGCCGACAGCCCGCTGCAGATCCGCTTCCAGATCTTGTCTGAGGGCGGCGCCGAGATCGAGATGGAGGGCGTGGGCTACCTCGGCTGGCCCGAGGGCCTCACCGGGCTGATCGAGCCGGTGGCCGACAGCGGGATCATCGTCGTCGACGCTGTGCTCTCGGCCATCACCTCGATCCGCTTCAACGTCGCCGGCTACACCTACGAGTCCGAGATCGACCGCCGGGGCATCGCCATCGAGGGCGAGGGCGCGTTCACGCCCTTCTTGATGAGCGGGGATGTGCCCGACAGCGTCTCGGTGCTTTTTGAGGGCGCCACCAACGAGCTGCTGAACTACAGCTACAACGTGTTCACCGGCGTCTCGGTGCAGTTCACCACCGATCTGGGCCCCCAGGCCACCACCGTCTACGACAGCCCGAACTGGTACCTGGGCGGCGAGCGGGTCGACGCGGTGGGCGAGCGCGCGGTCTTCGAGCCGCTGGGCGAGCCGGTGCAGCCCGTCGAGGCCCAGCTGGTCGGCCACTGGGTCAGCAGCCTCGATCTGGTGCTCAATCCGGTCTTCTCGGTCTGCGTCGATCTCATCGGCTGCTTTGACCTGGTCGACATCGACATCCCGATCCCGCTGGCCGGCGACGACTTCGAGCAGATGTTCGCCCCCGTGGCGATGGAGTTCCCGCTGCCGGTGCTGACCCCGCCGCCGGCGGTCGCCGACTTCGGCACGGTCGAGGTGGGCCAGGTCGCCAACGTGCAGGTGCCGCTCAGCAACGTCGGCCTGCTCGATCTGCAGGGCGGCGCGGCGATGTTCGGCTCGCCCTACTTTGTGGTCTACCCGAGCGCCTTCTTGGCCGCGCCGGGCACCACCGACGGTCTGGTGCTCACCTTTGAGCCGCAGGCCTCGGGCGACTTCGACGGCACGCTGGTGCTCGAGAGCAACGACCCGATGCAGCCCCGCATCGAGATCCAGGTCATCGGCACCGCCGTCGATCCCGACGAGAGCGACCCGAACGGCACCGGCGGCACCAACGAGGACCCCGACGGCCGGGCCAAGCCGACGGTCATCGAGTCCGAGATCCAGGGCTGCGGCTGCGCGTCGACCCGCGCCGACCGGACCGGCGGCGCCCTGCTCGGCGCCATCGGCCTCGCCGGCCTGCTGTGGCGGCGGCGGCGCGCATGAAGGCTGGGGGCGCCACCCTCAAGCTCCGCCTCGCCGGTGAGAGCCGCGCAGCGCCCCACCACGCGCTCAACGAGGACGCGTGGAGCACCTACGCCATGCCGTCGGGGCGCTCGGCCCTGCTCGTCGTCTGCGACGGCGTGAGCACCGCCGGCGCCGGGGCCCCCGCCGCGCAGCTCGCCTGCCGGCGGGTGGGCCAGTTCTTCGACAAGGGCACGCGCCGGCACCCCGACACGCTCGCGCAGCTGGTCAGCGAGATCGACTGGGAGCTGCGGGGCGCGGGGCGCCAGGCCCGCTGCACCCTGGCGATGGCCTGGGTCGACGGCGGGCCCGAGAACGCCGAGGCCTGGGTCTTCACCGTCGGCGACTCGCCGATCTACCGGCTGCGCCAAGGCCGCCTGCGCCAGGCGGGGATGGAGGGGACCGGCACCTTCCGGCGGCTTGAGGCCTACCTGGGCATGGGCCCGGCGGTCAGCGAGGTGCTCAAGCGCGAGCGGTGGGAGCTGCGGCCCGGCGACGTGCTGCTGCTGCTCTCGGACGGCGTGCTCAGCGCGCTCGAAGAAGAGGACCTCGCCGCGCTGTGGGCCCGGGCCAAAGAGCCCGCGCGATTCGTGCGCGCGGTCATCGAGGAGGTGGCCCGCACCGGCGTGGACGACGACGCGACGATCGTCGCGGTCGAGCTGGTCGAAGAGCAAGAGGGCGCCTCGCCCGAGCGCCACCTCGACGCGCCCGATCCGCCGCGCCGGCTGCTGAAGGGTGAGGACGACTGAGGCGCGCGCCGCGCCGAGGATGACGTGCAGCGCGTCGACCCCGCGCGCTCGACCCGCCGGAAGGGCCCGGGCTGCCGGCGGCCGCGGCGCCCGCCCTTGCCAGCGGCCCGCCGCCGTGTGAGGAGGCGGTGCGCTGGGGCGGTACCGTCTGCCCCAGTCGGTCAGGTCGCAGCGCGCTTTGCGTCGCTGCTCGCGCCCCGCTCCGGTGGTCGCGCCCTGTCCAGGCTCCTCGCGGGTGTAGCTCAGTCGGTAGAGCACGAGCTTCCCAAGCTCGGGGTCGCGGGTTCGAATCCCGTCGCCCGCTCCATCTCCCTCCCCCGCGGCCTCGGCCGCGTCCCTCGCCCCTCGGGGCGAGCCCCGGAGCCCGGCCCCTCCTCCTCACGGATGGATGGTCCGGGCTTCCTGCGTTCCTGGCGGGGCATCTCCGCATGGTGCACGCCGCGCCCCCCGCCCGCCGCCCGCCCCGGGCTTGGTGGGCCCCGCCCGCCCTCGGCCTGCTCCTGCTTGGGGGCGGGCTCTTCGCGCTGCGGGACCCGGCGGTGCACCGGCTGCTGGCCGCCCGCCTCGAGCGGGTGATCGCGGCCCAGCTCGGCGTGCACCTCGCGCTGTCGGCGGTCGAGCTCGACCCGGTCGGCCGGGGCCTGCGGGTGGCCGGCCTCGCCCTGCGCGCGCCCGAGCCCGACGGCGGCCTCGGCCCGGTCTGGCTCTCGGTCGAGGAGCTCTGGGTCGGGCTGGACTGGCGCGACGGGCGCCCGGCCCTCGGCCACGTCGAGATCACCGCGCCCTCCCTGCGCCTGCACGTGGACAGCGGGGGAGTGGTCGAGCTGCGCAGCCTGCCCTTGGATCGGCTCGGGGGCGAGCCGGCCGCCCCCGCGGCGGCCCCCCAAGAGCTGCCCTGGTCCAGCCTGCGGGTCACCGACGCCTGGGTCGAGCTCGTGCACCCCGTGGGCGTGCTGCGCGCTGATCACGTCGATCTGGTGCCGCAGCCCGGCAACCCGAGCGCGATGCGCCTCGAGCTCGGCGCGGTCACCGTCCAGCGCGACGACTTCGTGCAGGTCGCCGAGCAGGTCGTGGTCCCCGGGCTCACGCTGCGGCCGGACCGCCTGATCGTGCCGGCGGTGGCGCTGTCCTTCCCCGCCCTGGACCTGAGCGCCAGCCTCGACCTGGTGCCCGGCGGGGCCATCGACGCCCGCCTCGACCTGGACGCCGACCTGGTGGGGATCAGCCCGGTGCTCGGGCCGCGCTTGGGCGCCGAGGGGGCCCTGCGGGTCGGCGGGCGCCTGACCGGCACGCTGGCGGCGCCGGTCGCCCAGGGCCGCCTCGCCGCCGATGACTTCGTCCTGCTGCAGCTCGACGAAGAGGTGCCCGGCCTCTGGCGGCGGCGCTCGCTCGGGGACCTCCGCTCAGACTGGTCTTTCGACGGCCGACAAGCGGCGCTGGGCCCGCTCGAGGCCCGGTGGGCCGGCGGCACGCTGACCATCGAGGGCGGCTACGACGTGTTCACCAGCGGCCTGTTCCTGCAGGCCAGCGGGCGCGGGATCAGCCTGCAGGACGCCCTCGCCGACACCAGCGTGCACGAGCAGTCCTGGGTCGAGATGGGCACCGACCTCGATCTGGTGGTCGGCGGCACGCTCGAGCCCCTGCGCCTCGTCGGCACCCTCGATCTGCGGGCCGACCAGCTCGTGGTCGGCGACGGCCCGGTGGGGGCGCCGGGCACCGCGGCGCTGCTCTCGGTGCCTGCGGGCGGGCTCTTCGCCGAGCTGGACGTGCACCCCGACCGCTTCCGCATCCACGCCCAGCGCTTCGGCACCGCGCGCTCCGAGGCCGAGGTCGACGCCTGGGTGTACCTGACGCCAGGCACCCCCCTGGACATCGCGGTGAACTTCCGCCGGCTGGCCCTCGACGAGCTCGCGCCGCTGGGCAGCCTCGGGCTGAAGGGGCAAGGGCAGCTGCGCGGGCGCCTCGCGGGGCCGGCCAGCGCCCTGCGCCTCACCGGCGATCTGGACGTCAGCGGCTTTGTCCTCAGCGGCGTGCCCTACGCCGACCGGCTGCGCGCCCGCATCGACACGCCCGACCTCTCGGTGCTGCGCTTCGTCGAGATTGACGCGCTGCGGGGCCAGAGCCCCTACACCGGGCACGTCTTTGTGGACTTCGACCAGCCCGGCGTCCCGCTCGACATTCGGGCCGAGGTGGTGGGCGGCCGGCTGTCCGACTTCACCGGCATGTTCCTCGAGATCCCTGGCCTCGAGGCACAGCTGGACGGCAGCCTGAGCCTGCGCGGCCCCTACGACCACTTCGACGGCGAGGGGGCCTTCGCGCTCTCGGCCGTCGACCTGTTCGGCGAGCCCTTCCCCGAGGGTGAGGTGCGCGCCCGCATGGTCGGCGGCCGCTTCCTGCTCGACGGCCTCAGCCTCAGCCGCCTCGACGGCCTCGAGACCCTGCTGGCCCGGGGCAGCATCGGCGCCGGCTGGGCCACCAACATCGACGTGCAGAGCGGCGGGCTGCGCCTCGAGCGCATGCACCTGCTGCACGGGCTGCCGCTGTGGGGCGAGGTCGACCTGTCGGCGACGGTCGGCGGCACCCTGTTCGCGCCCGCGCCCCGCGGCGCGGTGCGGGTCAGCCGCTCGGCCATCGGCCAGCGGAAGGTCGACGACTCGGTGGTCCGCTTCGACACGACGGGGACGACGCTGCGCTACGCCGCCACGGCGATCGGCGAAGACCTGCGCCTGAACGGTGATCTGCAGCTCGATGGCGTCGGCGCCTGGACGGTCGACGCCCGCGCCGCCGGCTTCCCCCTCGAC
>JBJONS010000628.1:0-12321 GCA_046051725.1 Pseudomonadota bacterium
ACCCGCAGCCCGGACCTTCGCGGCGCACCCCTTCCTCGCCCAAAGCCGCCCCAACACGCGCCGATCCGGGGGGTTTCCAAAGGGGGGCCGTTGCGCGCCGCTGCGCGGCGCATCGCCGCGCAACGGCGGCGCGCGGGCCCCCCTTGGCGCGGGATGCAAGGGGCCGCGCAGGCCCCTTGCCCCTGGGGGTCCGGGGGCGGGGCCAGCCCCCGGCATCCAACGACAAGACGACGCCGTGCCGCGCGCGCAGCATCATCCACGCGAACCGCGAACCGCGAACCGCGAACCGCGAACCGCGAACCGCGAACCGCGATCCGCGATCCGCGAACCGCGATCCGCGATCCGCGATCCGCGATCCGCGAGCCAAGCCCGCCAGCGGCAAAAATCCGCCCCGCCGGCGGGCAAAGAAGCCAACCCGCGCGGCACGCCCAGGCGCACCGGCCGCGCGAGGCCGACCGAAGGGCCGCGCAGCGGGTCGCGCAGCGACCAAGGCCGCCAGGCCGCGCCCGGAGGGGGGCCGACCCGCCGCAGGCGGGGCGCGCCCAGCCCTCGACGAGAACAGCCTGCTGTGCGCTATGCCTTGGCTTGTTTGAGGCGGCGCTCGAACCAGAAGGTCCCAAAAGGGAACAACGAGGCCACAAAAGCCAGCGCCGTGCGCCCCCAGCTCCACGCGTCGACCCGCGAGACGCTGCCCAGGGCCAGCAGGTACAAAAAGACGAGCACGCCGTGGCTCCAGCCCACCCAGGCCACCGGCTCGGGCATGCCGGCGAGGCGCTTGAGGGGCATCGCGACGAAGAAGAGCAGCAGCACGCTGATCCCCTCAAGCCGGGCGATGAACAAGAACCACTGGGCGGTGGGCGTGCGGGTCGGGTCGGGGCTCATGGCTGGCTCGGGGCGGCGGCGGCGGCGTCCGCGGCGGGGGCAGGGCTGCGGGTCGGGCGCGCGCCGGGGCGGGCCACCATCAAGACGATGACAGCGACGCTCAACACGGCGGCGAGGCGGCCGGCCCAGATGCGCCCGGGGGCGCGGGCGAGCTCGGGGCTGCGGCGCTCGGTCGACCAGATCAACAGCTGCATCGAGAGCAGCGACAGGGCCATCGAGGCGCTCAGGTAGGCGCTGCCGAGCGAGACCCCGGTGAGGCGGGCGAGGCCCCAGCCCGAGAACCAGAGCAGGGCGAAGCCCAGCGTGGCCCAGAGCTGGACGGCCTTGCTGCGGCCGGCGGGGGTCTCGCTGCCGAGCGCCCCGACGAGGCCCGCGCCATAGGCCAGCATGCCCAACCACTTCAGCGTGCGGAGCAGCAGGTAGACGCTCAACGCGCACCCCCGGGGGCAGAGGGCGCGCAGGCCCGGGGCCTCGCGGCCGGTGGTGGGAACACGCTCATCATCGCTGCCCTCATCGCGCTGGGGTCGGCTTGGCGCGGCCGGGCCCACGCGGGTGGCCCGCGCCCGCAGGATCGCCGGTCTGCCACGCCGGGCGACCGTCGCGCCCTCATACTCTCGCCGGGCCCGCCTGGGGCCTCTCCGGCGCGCCGATCCGCGCGGGCGGCCCGGTCCGCGGGCGCCCACGGCCCGCGGCTTCGGGCGCGGTCGACCGCCCAGCCGGGGCGGCGGACCGGCGGCCGCGGGGGACCGACGGCCTAGATGCCGTCGAGCGCGCTCATGCGCTTCTGCAGCAGCAGGCTGCCAGAGGGGCTCGCGGCCACCGGCTTGTCGATCTGCAGCGCGTCGACCACGAGGCCGGCGTCATTGCCGTAGGAGCGCTTGGCCTCTTCGGCGGCGTCGCGCTGCTCGTCGTAGGGCTCGCCCATGCGCGGGTCGGTGACCAGCGCCTCGTGTACGCCGTCGGCCACCTGCTTGTTGGACTCGAGGGCTTCGATGACCTCTTGGGCGCCCTTCTCGGCGACCTTGGCCTTGGCGGCGACGGCGTCGGGGGACTGGGTCGCCGGGATCGCCGGGTTGAAGCCAAGCGCGGGGTCGATGCTGAGGGCCGCGTAGGTCGCGGCCTGGCCATCGGCGGCGGCGGCGGGCCCCCCGGCGGCGGCGGCCGGGGCCACCGGCGCCGCTTCGGCGGCCGCGCGCGCGCCCGCCTCGGCATCTTTGGCGCGGTCGCCCCCGGGCGCGGCGGCGGGCTCGGCGAGCGGGTGCGCGTCGTTGAGGCTGCGCCCCGGCGCGGCGCCGGCGGCGCGGGCCGACGCAGCCTTGGCCTGCTGGGGGTGCATCGCGGGCCGCGCCTCGGGCCCGCCCTCTTTGGGCTGCTTCTGCGGCGCGGCTTTGGCGAAGATGGACTCGGTCTGCTTCTTGGCGCCGGCGTCCTGCACCTTCTTCACGATCTTGGCCGCGGCGATGCCGATGCCGATCGCCGCGCCGGCCAGGGCGATGGCCCAGCCGATCGGCGTGAACATCGCGGCGACCGCGCCGGCGATGCCCAGCGCCGCGCCGATGCCCTTGAGCACGCTGGTCTTCTGCTTGACGGCCTGGCGCTCGGCGACCCGCTGCATCCAGAGGCGGCCCAGCGAGGTGCGGAGTTTTCCGCCCGCGCCCTTGGCGGCGGCCTTGACCTTGGTGGCCTGGTGCAGGCTTTTTCCGCTCTCGACGAGGTCGTAGACGCCCTTGGCGGCGGTGATCACGCCGCCGGCGCCGATGAGCGCGGTGCCCGCCGAGCCGAAGGTGCCGAGCGCAGACGCGCTGCCCTCCATGATCTTGCCGCCGGCCTTGAGCCCGCCGGCGGCCATCGCCGCGGCCGAGCCGGCCATGCCCTGGTTGCCGGCCTTGATCTTGTCGCGGCCAAGCTCGGCCCAGGCCGCGTCGCCGCCCTTGGTGCCGGCGTCGACCATCTTCTGGCCGTTGACCCGGGTCATGATGGCGTCGAGGCCGATGAGGCCCTGCACCGCCTCGGTGCCGGCCAGCGCGCCCATGAGCTGCGAGCCGTCCATGCCGAGGAGCATGTCTGCGGCGCCCGAGCTGCCGTCCGAGGAGTCGAGCGCGTCCGAGGTGTTGCCGACCGACAGCCCGGCGGCGGCGCCCGCCCCCACGACGAAGGCCGGCTTGGCGACCTCGGCCGCCTTCGAGCCGGTCTGGGCCCGCGCCTTGGCCAGGGCCGCCTCGGCGCTGGCGTCTTGGCGCGCTGCGGCCGGAGCCGCCGGCGCCGCCGGAGCCGCCGGGGCCTTGGCCCCCGACGCCTGCCGCTGGATCATGGGCGGAAGGCCGGCCATCAACGAGTGGGCCCCGTTCACCGGCAGGTTGCGCTCGCCCGAGAAGGCGGCGGCGGCCGCGGTCTTCGCCAGCATCGGGTGCATGGCGGCGGCGCCCTGCGGGCGGGGCGGCTTGGCCGGCGCGGCGCTCTGGGCCGCGGGGCCCGCCGGCGCGGGGCGGGGCGGCTTGGGCGGCGGCTGGAGCTGGGCCCCGGGGCGCGGCGGCTTGGGGGGCGGCTGGAGCTGGGCCCCGGGGCGCGGCGGCTTGGGCGGCGCGGCCGAGAGCAAGGAGTGGGCCTGGGCCTGGGTGCTGGCGGCGCTGTTCACCCGGCCGGCGGCCTCGGCCTTCTCGACTTGGGGGTGGGCCGATCCCGAGCCCTGCCCCATCGCGACCAGCTCTTGCGCGCTCATGATCGGCCTCCAGGTGGGCCACCGTCGGGGGGCCGCCGCTCGCGCGCAGTAGAGCACGGGGGAGGGGGCCGGGCAAGCGATCTTGCCCTTCCATCCTGCGGTGCGCAGCGGTCCCTCGGCGCAGGGGACATGCGATGGACCGCGTACGCAGTGCGCCGCGTCCGCCCGCCGGGAGCGGGCCGCGGGGCGGGCGGGCCCTGGGCCACCCCCGGCGAGGGACAGCCCTCAGGGCCGGCTGGTCGCCGCGTCGAGCTGGCGCAGCCCCGGCGCCTCGCGGCCGGTGGCGGTGACGTACTCGTCGTAGCTGCCCTCGTAGACCTGGGGGCCGGCCGAGGCGAGCTCGACCACGCGGGTGGCCAGCGCCCGCAAGAACGCGCGGTCGTGGCTCACGAAGACGACGGTGCCCTCGTACTCTTGCAGGGCCTTGATCAGGGCCCGCTTGGTCGTGAGATCGAGGTGGTTGGTCGGCTCGTCGAGCACGAGCAGGTTCGGCGCGTTGTAGAGCAGCTTGGCCAGCACCAGCCGGCTGCGCTCGCCGCCCGACAGCACCGAGATGCTCTTCTCGACGTCGTCTTGGGTGAAGCCGAAGGCCCCGGCCAGGGCCATGATGACGCCGCGGCCGGCCATCGGGGCGTGGGCCTCGAGCTCTTCGAGGATGGTGTGCTTGTCGTTGAGCTGCTCGGCCTGGTGCTGGGCGAAGTAGCCGAGGCTGACGCCGGAGCCGACGCCGACGCTGCCGCGGTCGGGGTCGAGCGCCCCGGCCATCATCTTGAGCAGGGTGGTCTTGCCCGCGCCGTTCTCGCCCATGATGGCCCAGCGCTCGCCGCGGCGCACCAGCAGGTCGATCTTGCGGTGAATGGCGCGGTCGCCGTAGCTCTTGGCGACGCCTTGGACCTTGACCACCTCGTCGCCGCTGCGCTCGACCTTGCGGAACTGGAAGCGGCGCTCGACGAAGCGGGGCGGCGGCTCGACCTTCTCGATCTTGTCGACCTTCTTGGCCCGGCTCTGGACCTGGCTGGCCTTGGCCGGCTGGGCCTTGAAGCGCTCGATGAAGCGCAGCTCTTTGGCCAACATTGCCTGCTGCTTTTGGTACTCGGCCTCGCGCTGGGCGGCGTCGAGCGCGCGGGCCTTCTCGTAGGCGTCGTAGTCGCCGGTGTACGAGCGCATCACGCCGCCGTCGATCTCGATGACCCGCCGCACCACGCGGTTCATCACGTCCCGGTCGTGGCAGGTCAGCAGCACGCAGCCGGGGTAGTCGCGCAGCCAAGCCTCGAGCCAGACGATGCTCTCGATGTCGAGGTAGTTGGTGGGCTCGTCGAGCAGCAGCAGCTCGGGGCGGGCCAGCAGCAGGCGGGCGAGCTGCACGCGCATGCGCCAGCCGCCCGAGAGGGCGCGCACGGGGCCGTTGAGCTCGTCTTGGCGAAAGCCGAGGCCGGCGAGCAGGGTGCAGGCCCGGGCCTCGAGGTCGTAGCCCCCGCCGGCGGCGAAGCGCCCCTGCACGTCGCCGTAGCGCTCGATGACCTCGTCGTAGTCGGGCGCGTCCACGTCGCCGAGCCGCTCTTCGAGGTGGGCGAGCTCGGCGCCCAGCGCGGCGATGTCGCCCGCGCCGGCGATGGTCTCGTCGAGCACGCTGCGGTCGGCCAGATCGGCGAAGTCTTGCCGGAACCAGCCGACGCTCAGGCGCTTGGGCCGGTCGACCGTGCCCTCGTCGGGGCGCTGCTCGCCGAGGATGAGCCGGAAGAGCGTCGACTTGCCGGCGCCGTTGGGCCCGACCAGGCCCACCTTCTCGCCGGGGTTGAGCTTCATGCTCGCGCCGAGAAAAACGACCTGGTGGCCGTGCTGCAGCGTGATGTTCTTGAGCTCGACCACGACCCCTCCTGGCGCGCAGGCCCGCGCGCGGGCGCGCCTAAACCGGGGGGCGGCGCCCGCGCAGGGGCGTGGGCGCCATGCCGCCCAATCGTCAACGAGGCGGGACCAGCGCCGCCGCCGCCCGGCCCTGCCCCGCGGCCTCGACCCGCGCCGCGGCCCGGGCCGCCCGCTTGCGGTTGCGCTGGACGCCGACCGCCCCGAGGCCCGCCGCCTGGGCGGCGACCAGCGCCTCGCCCAGGCCACAAAATGGCGCCAGCACGGTCGTGGTCGACGGGCTGAGGCCGGTGATCCAGCGCAGGGCCCGGGTCGCCACCGCCGCGCCGAGGCCGTGGCTCCAGGCGGCGGGGCCGGGGTCGAGCAGCACGTCGGCCGAGCTCAGCGCGGCGGGGGCGCGCCGCCCGCGCGAGAGCACGAGCAGGTGCGAGAAGCCCGGCCTGCCCATGCTGACGGTGCCCGGCGCGTGGCGGCACACGATCTGGTGGGCCAGCAGGGCGCTGCCGTCGGCCTGGGCGGCGCGCAGCACCAGCGCGGCCTTCGAGATCCAGCGCCCGTCGATCTTCTTGTCGGTCTGCAGGAAGACGGCGACCCCGTCGTCGGGCACCGCGGCGAGGCAGGCGGCGGCCGCGTCGAGGAAGAAGGGCTCCCAGGTCGCCAGATCGACGCCCAGCTCGGCCACGTCGGGCAGGCTGGTGAACAGCGAGCAGCCCGGCTGGGCGGGGCGGTCCCGGAGCCAGCCGAGGGCATCCGCGCAGATGACCTCGACGTCTACGGATCCGGAGGGGTGCGTCGGCGGCGTGGGCATCGGGGCGCCTATCCCCGCGCGCCCGCGCCCCGCCCGGGAGGCGCGCCGGGCCGGGCCCGCAGGCCGCGCTCGGGCGCCTGCGGTGCCGAATAGCCGGGCCTCTCGGGCGTGCGCCCGCCGCTGCGGTGCCCGCGCCTGGGCGCTGCGGTGTTGGACCGCCGCCCCCCGCTCCGGAGCCCCCATGCGCCGCCTCCTGCCCCTGTTGCTCTGCCCCGCCCTCGCCGGCTGCGAGGACCTCGGCAAGCTGGCCGAAGACCTCGGCGAGGTGCTCGACTACGACGGCATCGCCCAGGTGGTGCCGCCCAACGGCAGCGACCGCGTGCCCTTGCGCAGCCCGGTGGTGATCTTCGCCGACGACGTCTACGGCGACGTGCGCTTTGAGGGCGAGGTCGAGGACAGCGCCGGGGCGGTCACCGACATCAGCGCCGCGCTGCGGGTCGAGGAGCGGACCAGCGGCGCCGACAAGGACATCTACGTGCTCACCACCGCCGAGGGCTGGCCGGCCTCGGCGACGGTCACGGTGCGGGCGCGCGGCGAGATCGACCGCCAGGTGCGCTTCTCCACCGTGGCCGACGGCGGCCTCTTCGACACCCCGCCCGATCTGGGTTTTGAGTCCGCCGACTCCCCCGACCTGCCCGTCGGCTGGCGCGGTTTTGGCGACGCCGCCGCCATCGCCGAGCGGGGCAGCCTGAGCCCCGCCGCCGGCGACACGCAGCTCGCGCTCAGCACGGGCGACGCCGTGACCCGCGCCGCGGTCGGCGACACGAGCAGCATGGCGGTCAGCGACCCCATCGACCAGGGCCCGGGCGCCACGCTGGCGTTCAGCTACCGCTTCCAGTCGAGCGAGTTCGATGACTACTGCGGCTCGGACTTCGACGACACCATGATGGTGGTCGCGTCCGGGCCGGATGGGGCGGTGGCCCGGGTGGTCGACTCGGTCAACCTCGTCTGCCGGCAAGACCGGCAGGTCCGGGCGAGCTTCCCCGGCCTGCCCGATGACGGGGACGACGTCTACAAGGGCACCCCCGAGACCGACGCGGAGATCGACCTCTCGTCGGTCGGCAGCCCGTTCAGCGTCGCCTTCCTCGTGACCGACGTCGGAGACACCATCCTCACCTCGGTGGTCGGCGTCGACGCGATCGAGGCGCGCTGAAGACGGTCTGCGCGACGGTCTGCGCGGCGGGCCCTCCGGCCTCAGGCCGCCGGAGGCAGGAAGCGGTACACGCACTCGGCGGCCAGCGCCGGCTTGGCCTCGCCCTCGACCTCGACGCTGGCGAGGAAGATGGCCTCGAGCACGCCGCCTTTGACCTCGGTCACCTCGCCGAGCTGGATGCTGAGGCGGAAGCGCTGGCCGGCCTTGAGCGGGGTCGGGAAGCGCACCTTGTTGGTGCCGTAGTTGATGACCATGCCAAAGCCGCGCAGCTCGAGCAGGTCGAAGAAGCGGCCGGCGACCAGCGACAGCGTCAGGTAGCCGTGCGCGATGGGCGCGCCGAAGGGGCTCTCTTTGGCGATGCGCTCGACGTCGACGTGGATCCACTGGTGGTCGCCGGTGGCGTCGGCGAAGGCGCGGATGCGGTCGAGGGTCATCTCTTCGTAGGGCGTCGCGCCGATCGGCGTGTGGGCCAGCGCGCGCAGACCGGCGGCGCCGTCGATGATCACGGGCATTGTCAACCTCAGGGGGAGGGCCGGAGACCGGCCAGGGGGAGGGCTCGCGCCGGGCCGCCCCTCAGCGGGCGGCGGCGGTGGACGGCGCGCCGAACAGGCTCTGGGGGGCGGTGTGCCACTCGACCCCCGGCTCGGCCTCGGGCTGCAGGCGCTCAATGGCGCCGCCGCCGATGCTCAGGCGGACGTCGGCCGGCAAGCCGCGGCGCACGGCGCGCACGTAGCTGAGCAGCTCGGCGAGGTCGCGGGGCCCGGTGGCCGAGACGCAGACCATCGCCGGCAGGCGGTCGCGGCAGGCGCTCAGCAGCGCGTCGGCCGGCACGTCGGGGCCGAGGTAGCTCACCCGGGCGCCGCGCAGCGCCAAGCGCACGGCGACGCTGAGCAGGCCGCCCTCGTGCCGCTCACCCGAGACGCCGGCGCAGACGACCAGCTCGCCGGTGTCGGGGCCGTGGCCGAGCGCGGCGAGCATGCCGACCATGCGCTCGCGGCAGAAGGCGCTGGCGAAGTGCTCTTGCGCGACGCTGATCTCGCCCTCTTCCCACAGGTCGCCGACCTCGGTGAGCGTCGGCAGGTAGATCTCGTCGAGCAGGGTCTCAAAGCCCATCATCGGCAGCTGCTCGACGATGCGGGTCGCCTCGGGGCGGTCGAAGCGCAGCAGCGCGGTGCAGAGCGAGACCTGCACGTCTTCGAGCGCCGAGCCGCCCATCGCCGGCCCGCTGGTCAGGGCCGCGACCTCGGCCCCGCCCTGGCTGGCCAGCGTGATGGCCTCGCTGATCTTGTAGCCGCGGTCGACCAGGCGCTTGATCTTGATGATGCGCTGGACGTCCTCTTCGGTGTACTCGCGGTAGCCGTTGTCGGCGCGGTCGGGCTCGACGAGGTTGTAGCGGCGCTCCCAGGCGAGCAGCGTGTTGCGCGGGACCCCGGTGAGGCGCGCCACAGTCTTGATCCGGTACCCCATCGTCGACTCCGCGACGCGGGGGCCCCCGGGCCTCCGCGCCTCTCCTTCTTACCCGCGCGCGGCGCCGCGCCGGTCTGTGTTTGGCGGGGCGCGCACAGGGCCTTGACCTGCCCGCCCCGGTCCGGCCGGCTCAGAGCGCGAGGCGCCAGGTCTGGGTGCGCAGCGCGCCGACGCCCCGCGCCTGGAGACCCGGGCTCGCTGGCTCGATCCGCTCATGGACGAGGCGCCGCGCGCGGCCGGGGTAGAGGCGGTCGAGCTCGGCGGCCTGGACGCTGTGGGGCGGGCCCTGGGAGAGGTCCGGGCCGTAGTCGAAGACGTTGAGCAGCACGTCGGCGCCGGGGGCGGCCTCGATGAGGGCGGCCGCGTAGAGCGCGCGCCGCGGGGCGTCGAGCGCGACCAGCGCGGCCCGGTCCCAGACCCGGTCGATGGGGGGCAGCTGCGCCCGGACCGCGGCGAGCTGCAGGCAATCGCCCTGCAGCACGGTCAGGCCCGGGACCGCCGGGTGGGTCCAGCGGCGGTAGGGCCCGAGGGGCGCGACCGCGGCGCCCGGGCCGAAGGTCGAGAACAGCGCCTCGACCGCCGTCTCGATGAGCTCGACCCCGATGACGCTGTGGCCCTGGGCGGCCAGCCAGGGGAGGTCGACCGACTTGCCGCAGAGGGGGACCAGGACCACCTTGGGGCCGCCGGCCAACCAGTCGGCAGCCTGCGTCACGAGGTCTTGATGCACGTCATTTTGGTGAAAGCCGATCTGGCCCTGCTGCCAGCGCTCTGCCCAGAAGCCCTCGTCCATCGACCCTCCCCTTCGGCGCCGCCCCGGCGTCCGCGCGCGGCGGCGTTATCCCGCGGCCGGGCGGTCGGGACCCGGGCGGCGGCGGGCCGGCCGGGCGCGCGGCCCCCGCGGGAGGGGAGATGTCGGGTCGGCGGGTGCTCATCACAGGGGCGGGCCAGCGCGTGGGCGCGGCGATGGCCCAGGCCTTCTCGGCGGCGGGCTTCTCGGTGCTCCTGCACCACCGGCGCAGCGCCGCGGCCGCCGAGGCGCTGGCGGCCTCGCTCTCGGCCAGCGGCCCGCCGTGTGCGACCGCGGGCGCCGATCTCGCGACGGTCGAGGGCTGCGCCGCGCTGGCTGCGGCGGCGCTCGCCTGGGCCGGCGACGCGCCGATCGACGTGCTGGTCAACAACGCCAGCGACTACCGGCCCCGGCCCTTCGGCCAGATCGCCGCGGCGGACCTCGACGGCATGATGGCCATCCACGCGCGGGCGCCCCTGCTGCTCGCCCAAGCCCTGGCCCCGGCGCTCGGGCGCTCGGGGCTGCCCGGCGGCGGCTTGGTGCTCAACCTCGTCGACATTGGCGCCGAGCGGCCCGCGCCCGGCTTCTTGCCCTATGCTGTGAGCAAGGCGGCGCTGGTGATGCTGACCCGGGCCCTGGCCCTCGAGATGGCCCCGGCGGTGCGGGTCAACGCCATCGCGCCGGGCACCGTGCTCGCGCCCGAGGACCTCGGCCCGGCCCAGCTCGCCCAGATCTGCGCCAGCGTGCCCCTGCAGCGGCTGGGCGATCCGGCGGCCATCGCGTCAGCGGCGGTGTTCTTGGCCACCGCGGCGCCGTACTGCACCGGCGTGGTGCTGCCGGTCGACGGCGGCCGCTCGCTGCGCGGCCCGCTGAGCCTCGACCTGCCGGCCGGCGGCTGAGCGCGATCAGGCCCCGGGCGATGGGGCGAGGTCGAGCAGGCCGCCGCGCACCAGGGCCTCGACCAGGCCGCGCTGGCGGGGCGACAGCTCGAGCAGGGGCACGTGCCCGTCGAGCTCGCCGAGCAGGCGCCCCTGGTTGCCGCGCAGCTCGGCGCTGCGGTGCCCGACCTCGATGAGGGGAGGGAGCGCGGGGTCGGGGGCCGGCAGCCAGCGCTGGGCGACCGTGCGGAGGAGCACCGTCACCGGGCCCGGCGCGGCGCGGGCCACCGCGAGCAGGCGGCCGGGCTTGAGCGTGCCGGCCTCAATGCGCGCCCAGGCGTCGCTGGCGTCGATCCCGTCGAGTGCCGCCCGCAGCACCGCCGGAGGCTGGGGCAGCAGGCAGGCGCGGAGGTGCTCGGGCAGCACCGGGCGGGCCGCGTCGGGCAGGGGCCCGGTGGGCGGAGGCGGCTGGGGCGCCGGCGGGCCGGCTTGGTGGGCCGCCCGGAGCGCGGCGGCGCCCTCGACCGCGCTGGCCTCGAGCGCGAGCACGGCGTCCAGCAGGTCAATCACGGCCTCTTGGTCGAGATCGAGGCGCGGGTCGGCCCGCGGGTGGGCGGCCGGCGCGGCGAGCAAGCGCCCGAGGTGCAGGGCGAAGGCGCGGGTGCGGGCGCCGGGCTCGCCGACGGCGGCCGGATCGGCGAGGAAGGCCCGCAGCGCGTCGGTCCCGCTGCGCAGGGCCGCGGCCGCCGCCGACAGGGGGAAGGGCCGGCAGAGGGCCGACATCAGGTAGCGGGCCCGCAGGGCGGCGTCGTGGGCGAGGCCGGCCGGGTGGACCGCGGCCAGCGGCGCGGCGCCGGGGGAGGCGGCGGACCAGGCCGTGGGGTCGGCGGTCCAGGCGGCGCGGGCGGAGGGGTCGAGCAGCAGGCGGAGCAGCGCCGGGTGGGCGCTCTCGGCGGCCTCGGTCGCGGGCGCGGCCGGAGCGGGGCGGGCGGCCGGCGTCGCGGCGGGCGGCAGCCCCCGGACCCCCTGCTGCTCGGCGCGGACCTTGCGGCGGAGCTCGTCGTGCACAGCGTGCAGCACGACCTCTTGGCGGGCGCGGTCCAGCGCGGCGAGCACCATCGGGCCGGCCATGCCCTCGACCTCGACGCAGACGGCCCTCAGCGCCGGCGCACGCTGCAGCACGGCCCGGGCCACCGCCCAGGTCTCGGGCAGGGCGGGGAGCTCGTGCTGGTCGACGTAGAGCGCGTGGCCGTCCACCTCCTCGACCGCGCCCCCGGCCACGTGCAGCTCGATGACCCGGTCCATCGGCAGCAGGCACAGGGCCTCGTCGATGGTCTCGGGCGGGGCGCCGGCGGCGCGGCGGGCCATCAGGATCGAGAGCAGGTGGCCGGCGTCGAGCAGCAGCCCGCAGCCGGTCTTCTCGGCGAGGCGCGCCAGCCAGGACAGCGGGTGCAGCGGCCCCGCGGTGAAGCTGAGCGGGGCCGGCTCGAGCAGCAGCGGTCGGTCGAGCCCAGCCTGCGCCTCGGTCACCCGCGCCACGGCCTCGTCGAGGCCCGCCTCGGTGAAGACCGGGGGCACGAAGTAGCCGAGCTGCACGCTGTAGCCGCCGGTGGGCGTCGAGAAGCAGACCGCGACGTCCTGGGCCAGCCAGGGCGAGCCGACCGCCCGGGCGTGCGCGGCGACCGCGCGGACCCAGGCGGCCGGGTTGGGCCAGGGCCCGCAGAGGTTGAGCGCGCTGGGGTGGTAGAGCGCGGGCACGCCGAG
>JBJONS010000629.1:0-2771 GCA_046051725.1 Pseudomonadota bacterium
CGACGATCTGGCGCAGGGCCCCGAGCAGGCGGTGCGTGGGCAGCAGGCCCCCCAGCGATCGCGCCCGGGCCCGGGCCGCGGTGACCGCCGCGGTGAGCGCGGCGGGGTCGGGCAGCGGACCATCCGGGTCGAGCGTCACCCACACCCCGCAGTCGGCGCTGGTGGGCGGAGGTGCCGCGGTCGCGAGGGTCAGCGCCGCCGGGCTGTGGGGGGCGCCCGGGTCCACCTGCACGATGCGCAGCTGGGCGTCTTGCGCGTGCAGCTGCGCTTCGAGGGCCTGGGCCAGCGCAGGGCTGGGGTGCCGGATGACGACCCTCACCCGCCGAGCGCCGCGATGCCCTGCCGCCAGCCGGCGTCGGCGAGCACGTGCAGGAAGGCCTGGACCACCTGGGGATCGAACTGGGCGCCCGAGAGGTCGGTGATGTAGTCGACCGCCTTGTCTTCGGGCCAGGCCTCCTTGTAGGGCCGGGCGTGGGTCAGCGCGTCGAAGACATCGGCCACGGCGGTGATCCGGGCCGACAAGGGGATCTGCGCGCCGCGCAGCCCGGCCGGGTAGCCCCGCCCGTCGAACCACTCGTGGTGGCCCATCGCGATCTCTTCGGCGACCGAGAGCACGCTGGGCTCGCCGACGTGCGCCGCGGCCCGGCCGAGGATGCGCCCGCCGACCGCGGCGTGGGTCTCCATCGCCGCCCGCTCGTCCTTGTCGAGGCGGCCGGGCTTGCGCAGCACCGCGTCGCTGATCGAGACCTTGCCGATGTCGTGCAGGGCGCTGGCCATGCCGAGGGTCGCGACCCCTTCGGTCGAGAGCTCGTGGGGGAAGGCGTCGACCGCCACCAGCCGGGCGGCGATCGCCGCGCTGGTGTGGGCCACCCGCTGCACGTGGGCGCCGGTCTCGGTGTCGCGGAACTCGCCGAGGTCGGCGAGCGCGAAGACGGTCGCCTCGTGCGTGCGGACGAGGCGCTGGACCGCGCGCAGGTGACCGAACTGCACGGCGAGGCTGGCCTGCAGCAGCCCCCGCAGGTGCAGGTCGGGGCCGTCCACCTCGGCCGGATCGGCGATCCACAGGGCCGCGACGGTCTGGGTGCCAGCGACGAGCGGCAGCATGGTGCCCTGGACCGGGGGCAGCCCGGCGGCGAGCCCGGCGGCCAGCGCCGCGCCCTCGCCTGTCGTGCGGGCGTCCACCCCCGCCGCGGCCAGCTCGACCCACCCGGTGCGCCCGCCCAGGCGCTTGAGGGTCGGCGCCGGGGCGAAGAACCGGCAGGGGACCGGGCCACCGAGGATCCGTCCGAGGCCATCCAATGCCCGGGCCGCGAAGGCGACGGGATCGGTGATCGGCGCCAGCGCGGTGGTCAGGGTGAGCAGGGCCTCGGCGCCGGTCTGGGTGCGCTGCATCTGGCGCAGCAGGGCGCAGCAGCGCAGGGCGGCGACCACCCGGGCGGTCAGCGCCTGGGCGGTGAGCGTGCCTTTGACCTCGTAGCCGTCAATCTCGTAGCGCTGCACCGCTTCGAGCTCGGGCGCGTAGCCCGGCTGGCCGGTGCGGAGCAGGATGCGCAGGGTGCGGTTGCCCAGCTGGTCGCGGACCATCTCGACGAGGCGCAGCCCGGCGTCGGGGGACTCCATCACCACGTCGAGCAGCAGCAGCGCCACCTCGGGCTCGGCCCGCAGCACCGCCATCGCCTGGGCAGCGGTGTAGGCGTGCAAGAGGCGGAGCGGTCGACCGTCATGCTGGAGGTCGCGGAGGACCAGACGGGTCACGTCATGAACAGCATCGTCGTCATCGACGACCAGGACCAGCCACGGGGAGAGGAGGGAGCTCCCCGGCGAGTGCGTCTCGCCGCCGTCAGCCTCGTCGGCGAAGAGGAGGTCACCGTGGTCATCGAGCGGCGCGCCGTCCCGACCCGCGGCGGTCGTGCCGCCCCAGCCGGGTTCGGCGCTCGATCCCCGAAGGTGCGCGGTGACCTGGGCGGTGCGGATGGACTCGACCATGGCTCAGCTCCCCAAGGATTGGAGGTGGGCGCGGGCGGCCACCCAGCCGGGCAGCGCCTCGACCGCGGCCAGCCAGCGCGCGGTGTGGGGGGCGGCGGCCCAGGGGACCCCGAGCCCGGCGGCGGAGCGGATGGTCCCCGCCACGAAAAGATCGGCGACGCTGACCTGATCGCCAGCGAGCCAAGCCTGGCGGGAGAGGGCGGCGTCGAGCACCGCGGCGGCGGCGTCCCCGTCGGCCCGGGCCTGCGCGACCAGGGCCGCGTCGGGGGCGCCGAGCTGGAAGAAGCCCTTGATGACCAGCTCGTGGAGGAGGCGGTCGTGGGCGCGGCCGAGGTGGGCGAGGTCCCACGAGATCCAGCGGAGGGCCGCGGCCCGGCCCGCGGGCGTGCCCGGCAGGAGCGCGCCGGACCGCTCGGCGAGGGTCCACATGATCGCCGCAGACTCGGGCAGGACCTCGTCGCCGCTCACCAGCAGGGGGACCCGGCCCATCGGGTTGAGGCCGAGGTACGCGGGGCCCCGGTGCTCGCCCTTGAGCAGGTCCACCACCACCACCTCGACGGCGGCGCCGACCTGCAGGGCGACCGCCAGCGCGCGGGCGGAGTTGTAGGAGGCGGGGTGGACGTAGAGGCGCATGTCGGCTCCTGGGTCGGCGGACGGTCAGCCGGGGCGTTGGACCAGTGTACGGACCCCGGAGCGGGAGCCTCCATGCGGGCTTGGCCGGAAGGGGGGGCGACGCGGTGGGCGGGCGGGCGCCCTGCCCAGAGCGGGCGTCCGGAGCGGGTCGG
>JBJONS010000630.1:0-13715 GCA_046051725.1 Pseudomonadota bacterium
GATGAGCTTGCGGATGAAGTCACGCGGCACGAAGCTCTTCGACGCGAGCGAGTAGATCGCGAGGTAGAAGCGGTCTTCATCCGAGCGCGGCCAGTCCATCGACACGCGGAACTGGTACCAGGCCTTGGTGTTGCGGCCCTCGACCATGTTCGGGTCGAGGGTGCCCTCGGCGAGGCCCTTCTTGGTCAGCGCGGTGCCGGGGAAGTAGTTGAGGCTGTAGAAGTAGATGTCGTAGGGCGTCGGCAGGTCGAGCAGGAAGTACGCGGTCTCGAGCTTCATCTCTTCGGTCGCGTGCGGATTGTCGACGATGACGTCGTAGACCACGTTGAGCTTGAGCTCTTTGTTGGCCTCGGCGAACTTCATGATGCTCGCGTTGCCGGGCGCGCGGTTGTGGATCTCTTTGCTCTCTTTGCTCGAGCCCGACTCGATGCCGGTCTGGACCCGGCGCAGGCCGGCGGCCTGCAGCCGCTTGAGCATGTCGGGGCGCATCATCGGCGGGATGAGCAGGCACTCAAACGGGATGCCCACCTCTTTGGGGTAGCGCTCCAAGAACTCGTTCATCCACGAGTCGCCGAACGCGAAGCTGGTGTCGTCGTCGATCTTGACGCGAGCGACCTTCGGGAAGGTCTTTTGGATGAGCTTGAGCTCGCCGATGATGTGGCCGACCGAGCGGGCCCGGTAGAACTGGCGGCCCTTCTCTTCGTACACGTCGCGGAGGATCGAGACGTAGCAATAGCTGCAGTTGTACGGACATCCCCGTGAGAAGTAGATGCGGTACTCGGCGGTGCGCTTCCACGGCTCTTCGCGGCGGACCGTCGTGCCCTCGATGTAGTATTTGTTCTCGTCGGCGGTGTCGGGGTAAGGCAGCCAATCGAGGTCTTGAATCAGCGGCCGGGGCTTGTTCTTGTGAATTTGCCCGTCGACGTTGGCCCAAATGTTGGGGATCTGGGTGGTGTCGCCGCCGTCGCGCAGGGCGGTGCACAGGTCGATGGCCGCGGCCTCGCCCTCGCCGACGCAGAGGTAGTCGACGTCGGCGATGCACTCCTCGGGGATGCTGGTCGGGTGGATGCCGCCCCAGATCATCGGGGTGCGCGGGAAGCGGGCCTTGATCCGCTTCGTGGCCTCGAGCGCCATCGGGTAGAGGCTGGACATGAATCCCAGCCCGACGGCGTCGGCCCGCTGCTCGCCGATGATGCGCAGGGCGGCCTCGAACTCCTCTTCGGACGGCATGGTCAGCCGGTTGTGGACCCAGTCCTTGAGGAAGATGATGCTCGTGCTGAAGCCGGCGCGCTGCAGCGCGGCAGAGACGTAGCGGATGCCAGCGTTCTCGACGCTGTAGATGGTCATCAGCACGATGTGGAAGGGGCGGCCGCCCGTGGCGGTCCGCGCGGCCTCGGGCGAGACCTGCTCCTCGGTGACCGCGCTCTCCTGCTCGGCGTCCTCGGCGAAGGGGGGCGACTCGTCATGGGGCAGCGGCATGGGGGGCTCCTTCAGCCGGCCAGCAGGCGGAGGCCCGCGGTGGCCTTGCGGCGGAAGTCGGCGAGGTTGCGGATCTGGAGCAGGTTGCGCGCGACGAAGCGGGGCCGCCAGTAGAAGCGCCGGTAGGCCGTGTTGAGCAGGTCGCGCAGCTCGTCGCGCGAGAAGTGCTCGTCCCACACCTGGGCCTTGAAGGCCTCGGTGGGCTCGCGCATAAAGCGCCACCAGGGGTCAATGTCGAGCACGCCGTCGCGCACGCCCTCGTCGTAGAGGGTCGTGCCCGGGAAGGGCGTCAGGATGTTGTACATCACGAAGTCAGGGTTGAGCTGGATGCTGTAGTCGATGGTGTCCAGCACGTCTTCGCGGCTGCGCTCGGTGGGCGTGCCGATCATGAAGTACGCGACCGTGTGGATGCCCACCTCGCGGCACAGCGCGAAAGCGTGCTCGATCTCGCGCGAGGTCACGTCTTTCTTGAGCCGCAGCAGGCCCTCTTCGGTGCCCTGCTCGACCCCGAACTGGATGCGGCTGCAGCCGGCGGCCTTCATCTTCTCGAGCAGCGGCCGGTCGACGCCCTTGACCCGGAAGCGCACGGTCCACGAGAACTGCAGCCCGCGGCGCAAGATCTCGTCGCAGAGCTCGTGGACGCGCTGGTTCGTGATGTTGAAGGTGTCGTCCACGAAGTAGATCTCGCGGATGCCGAGCTCGATGCAGGCCGCGATCTCGTCGCAGGCCCGGGCCGGCGACATCACCCGGTAGCGGTGCCGCGGGGTGTTGCAGAAGGTGCAGCGGTAGGGGCAGCCACGGCTGGTCACCATGGTGGTGAAGATGCCGCCCGCGCCCATGACATCGTAGTAGCGCTCGTACTCGATGAGCGTGCGATCGAGCACGGGGTAGGCGTCGAGGTCGTTGGAGAAGTAGACGTCCTCGTCGGGCACCGGGTCGTCGGGGTGGGCGATGACCCCGGGGATGCCCTTGGCCACCTCGCCCCGGGCCCAGGTGTTGACGAGATCGAGCATGGGCTGCTGGCCTTCGCCCTTCACCACCGCGTCGACCCCGGCCAAGTTGCGGCACTCTTGGGGGAAGTCATTGACGTGCGGCCCGCCGACCACCACGTAGCGGGCGCCGCCGGCGCGGGCGGCGCGGATGGTCTTGTGCACATCCACGAGCTGCACGGTGAAGGCGGTCACGCCGACGACCTCGGCCCCCCAGGCGCGCACCCGCTCTTCGATGACCGGGTAGTCGAGGTCATCGAGCTGGGCGTCGAGGATCTGCACCTCGTGCGCGCTGTTCTCGAGGAGGAACTGCGCGATCGACAGCAGCGCGAGCGGCGGGTAGCTCAGGTTTTCGGCCTCAACGGCCTCAGGCACCTCGCTCTCGACGGTGTGGCGGGCCGGGGGTCGGATGAGCAGCACGCGCATGGGCACTCCGTGGCGGGGGGGCCCGCCCTGTGGGCGCGGGCTGCGCGCGTCATGGTGCGCAGGCGGCCGGCTCCCCGTCAAGGGACCTAGCCCGCTCCGCGCCGTTGGAAAGGGCGCTCAGCAGGGCACGGGCCACAGCGTCTCGACGCGGGCCAGCTCTTCGACCGGGCCCCGCTGGCGCACCTCGAGGCCGGGGCCGACCCGCACGGCGAGGGCGCCGCCGGGCATCTCGACCCGAACGTCGACCCAGCCGTTGGCCTCGGGGCGGGCCGCGATCCGCCCCTGGTGGACCGCGGCGACCGCGACCGCGCAGGCCGAGCTGCCGCTGGCCAGCGTCTCGCCGGCGCCCCGCTCCCAGATCCGCGCAGCGACGACGTCTTCGCCGATCACCTGCGCGAACTGCACGTTCGTGCGGCGGGGGAAGTGCGGGTGGGCCTCGAGCAGCGGGCCCCAGCTGCGCCAGGGGAGGCGGTCGAGGAGGGGCCCCGGGCCCGCCTCGGCCCAGGCGTGCGGCAGATCCTCGGCGAAGACGACGCAGTGCGGGTTGCCCAGGCCCACGGCCGTGCAGGGCAGGGTCGGCCCCGCCGGGCCAAGGCTCAGCGGCCCGAGGTCGAGGGGGCCCAGGGCGGGGATCTGCGCTGGCGCCAGCGAGGCGACGCCCATCTCGACCTCGACCTCGGCGTGGTCCGGCCAGACCCGGCAGCGCGCCTCGCCCACCGGCCCCGGCGCGTGCAGGCGGACCACGAGCGCGGGCCCGGCCTCGCGGTGGCGGTGCAGAAACCAGGCGAAGATCCGCAGGCCGTTGCCGCTCTTCTCGGCGAGCGAGCCGTCTGGGTTCCAGATGCGGAGGCCATAGACGCCGTCCTCGGTCGGAACGGGCTCCAGCACGCCGTCTCCGCCGACCCCGCGGTGGCGGTCACACAGGGCGCGGGCCCGCGCCGGGCTCATCGGCTCCCCGCTGGTCAGCACCAGGTAGTCGTTTCCGAGGCCGTGGCTGCGGATGAGGTGCATGGGGCGCTCCTGTGCTGCGGCGCGGATATCGGGCCCTGCGCGGGTCGGCGCCCCGTCGGGGCGCGGTGCGCCGCTCCTCTGCCCATCGAGGCCGCATGCTCCGCGTCGATCCACGCAACCCACGGGCCGCGCAGGCGGCGGCCGAGCTGGCCCGGCGGATCGATCTCGCGGCGCTGCCGCCGGAGCTCTGCCTCGTCATCGGCGGCGACGGCTGGATGTTGTCGTGCATCCGCGAGCTCGGCACCGAGCCGGTCTTCCTCGGGCTCAACCGGGGGCACCTCGGCTTCTTGCTCAACGAGGGCGGCGCGCTGGACGTCGTCGCCGAGCGGCTCGCGACCCGCGGTTGGCGGGTCTCGCGCTTCCCCCGCCTGCACGCCGAGGTGCTCGGCGCCGGCGGTACGACGACCGAGACCACCGCGGTCAACGATGTCTACGTCGAGCGCAGCAGCGGCCAGACCGCGCACCTCCGCCTCTCGGTCGACGGCGAGGTGCTGGTCGAGCGGGTGGTCTGCGACGGTGTCGTGGTCGCCACGGCGCTCGGCTCCACCGCCTACAGCTTCTCGGCCGGCGGCGTGCCCTGCCACCCCGCGGTCCGCGCGGTGCAGATCACGCCGATCGCCCCGCACGCGCCGCGGCTGAGCCCGGTGCTGCTCCCGCATGGGGTGCGGGTCGAGATCGAGGCCCTGTCCACCGACCGCCGCCCGGTGCGCGCCGTGGCCGACGGCATCGATCTGGGCCCGGTCGCGCGGCTGCGGGTCTCTCCAGCGGAAGATGACGTCAAGCTGGCCTTCTTCGAGGGGCACACCTTCACGCGCACCATGCTGCGCAAGGTGCTTCGCAGCTGAGGGCGGCCGCGCTCAGGCGCCGGGCGGCGGGTCCATCCGCGGCAGCTTGCCGGTGACCTTCCAGGCGGTCATCCAGCCCAGCGGGATGAAGACAAAGCCCGCCAGAGTGACGAGGCTGAGCCCCAGCACGATCATCAGGCCCAGCGACTGCACGCCGCGGTGCGTGGCGAGGGCCAGTGCGGCGAAGCTCACCACGGTCGTCGCGGTCGACAGGCCGGTGGCCCAGCCGGTGGTGGCGAGGGCTTGGCGCACGCGGCCTGGGCCCTCTTCGTCGAGCCGGTGGAGGAGGTGGATGACCGTGTCGACGCCCATGCCCAGCAGGATGGGCAGCCCCACGAAGTTCACGACCGAGAGCTTCATGTCGAAGACGATCATCGCGGCGACCGCCCAGGCCATGCCGCCGCCCAGCGCCAGGGTCGTGGCGATGGCCTTCTTCAGGCTGCGCATGTCGAAGAGGGTCAGCACGAAGACGATGCCGAGGGCCCAGGCCACCACCACCGGGATGTCGCCCTGAAAGAGGCGGTAGAGCGTGGCCATCGCCATGTACTCGCCGGCGACCTGGCGTCCGGGCAGGGCTCCCTCGGCCTCGACGCGGAGCACCTCGGTGTTGCGCAGGTCCCACATGTTCCCGGCGGGGAGGATCAGCATGCGGTGCCGGCCGTCGAGGGCGCCGAGCATGTGCTGGAGCGAGCGCGGCAGGTCGGCGGCCGCCAGCACCCGGGGCGCGGTCGCGGCGAGCTTCTTGAGGTTCTCTTGGACCGGCAGCGGCAGGTACTGGACGTTCTCGGGGCGCGCGAGCGCGATGATCTGCTGGAGCGCGGCGACGCGCTCGGCCTGATCGGCGGGAAGGATGCTGCGGATGGACAGCACGCCCTTGAAGGCCGGCAGCTCGCCCTTGGCGATGCGGCCCGAGATCAGCTCGTGGTCGGCGGTCAGCTTGGCGTCGTCGTCGTAGCTGACGATGAGCGGCGCGTAGCTCGCCGTGGCGAGCCGCTGCTGGTCAGGGGTCAGGTCACCGAAGGCGAGCCCCTCGGGGCGCAGCTCGCTCATGTCGTACTGGAATTCGATGCGGTGCACCTGGGTCGCCGCAGCGAGGGTGATCACCACGCTGATGAGCAGGCCCACTGGCGCGAGGCGATAGGTCGGGGGGCGCTTGACCAACGCCTCGTCGAGTCGGCGTGCAGGCAGCTTGTACGGCCGCTTCTCGCGCCAGCGGATGAGCAGCGGGAGCACCAGCAGCATCGCGCCCACGCACAGCAACACGCCGACCGCCAGGATGGTGCCGAGCTGCTGGAACCCGCCAAAGCCGGCGGCCCACAGCGCGCAGAAGCCGCCGGAGGTGGTCAAGGCCGCGGTGAGGCAGGGGGGGCCCGCCTTCGACCAGGCCCGCTCGATGCAGTCCTCGACGCTGCCGCCCTCGGCCCGCTCTTCTTGGTAGCGGGCGTAGAGGTGGATGCCGAAGTCAATGCCGAGGCCGATGAGGATCGCCGGGTAAAAGCTGGTGAAGGTGTTGAGGCTGCGGACAGCGATGAGCGCGAAGCCGGTGGTCCACAGGTTCGCCAGCAACAGCGGCACGAAGACGATGATGACGGCCCGCAGGTCGCGGAAAGCGAAGGCGACCAGGGCGAGCACCATCGAGAAGCTGACGATGCCGGTCCAGAACAGGTCGGTGCGGACGGCTTGCACGTCCTCGACCGCGTGCCGGTAGGCGCCGCCGAGCCAGACCACCTCGAGCCCGGCCTTCTCGGCGTCGTGACGGTCGACCACCTCGTCGACCCGGGCCATCAAGGGCGCGGCGAACTTGGCGTCGAAGGCGCTGCCCACCGGGCGCACCACGAGGCGCGCGACGCCGTCGATGCCGCCCAGCACGGCGGTGGAGCTCGGCGGGGCGGCGAGCCGCTGGGTCAGCGGGCCGAGGTCGAGCAGCTTGGCGGCGACGAAGGGGTTGGCAGCGGCTGGGCCCAGCGCCACCGCGCCGGTGAGCCGCTCGTGGAGGAGGCCGAGCTCGGCTTGGCTCAGCTGAAGCGCGGCGAGCTGGGCAGCGAGCGTGGGATCAATGTCGTAGAGGACGTAGTCGACACCCTCGACCGCCTCGAGATCGGCGGCGACGCCCTTCATCCAGGCGTCGAGCGCGGCGGGGTCGTCGCCCTTCACCGCGAGCGAGATGATGTTGGTGCCGCCCTCTTCGTCGTTGAGCTTCCGAATCGCGACGGTGACGGGGTCTTCGTCGGGCAGCAGGGCGAGCAGGTTGGTGTTGACGGTGAGCCGGGTCGAGAGCGCCACGGACAGCGCGGAGATCACGATCACCAGCGCGATCACGACGCGTGGATGGGCCATGACGGCCCGCGCAAACGCGCCGAAGCGCCTCTGGGAAGCAGCGGACACGGGCGCACTCCGGGGGTGGCGCGGGGGGCGGGCGGATGGGGTGGCGGCGGCGCCCCTGCGCGGGGCGCGGCTTTAGCACGGGGCCGGTGCCCTGGGTCGGCGGACGCGCACCGGTCTATCTGTACGGATCGCAGGAGTCGAGGGGGTGTGGTTCATGTTCTGGGTCAGAAACTGACCCGTGAGAGTTGCTCGCCGATCAGGGTCGGGTTAGCCCGCGGTGCACGCGGAGGACCCATGCGGCGGTTTGAATTCGTGGAAGGTGGCTCAGCGAAGTTCTGGGAGGTCGAGGTCGGCGGGGCGGGCGGCAACGAGCTGACCGTTCGGTTCGGTCGAATCGGAACCAACGGACAGACCCAGGTCAAGACCTTCGGTGACGCCGCGGGGGCCGAGGCTGAACAGGCCAAGCTCATCCGCGAGAAGACCAAGAAGGGCTACGCAGAGATGCCCGGCGGCGACGCCGATCCTGCGGTGGCGTCGGCGGTGGCGTCGGCTGCAGCGCCGCCTGCGGCCGCCGCTGTTGCGGGCGATGCCGCCGCGCCGGTGGCAGCCCCCGCGCCGAAGGCCGCGCCGAAGGCGAAGGGGGCGCCCGCTACGCCCGCGGCCGCTCCGGCGGGCGCAACCGCGGCCGAGCGCCTGGTCCCGGCGGTCCCGGCCGTCCCGGCGGTGGCCGCAGCCGACGAGGGCGGGTGGGTCGCCGGCCCCGAGGGCTACCAGATCGGCCTCAAAGACGGCAAGCTCGTCGTTCGCAACAAGGCGGGCAAGGTCCTCGGCAGCGTCCCCAAAGAGGTCAAGGCGAGCCCGCAGGCCCGCGCCCTGCTCGAGACCGTCGACTGGCTCGAGCGCCACGCCGGCGAGTGCCGGGCGCAGGTCGAGCAGTGGCTGCTGCGGTCGTTGCCGGTCCCGACGCGGGTGCTGCTCGAGGTGTGGGACGACCCCGCGTGGCGCGAGGCCCTGGCTGATCTGATCGCCGCGCCAGTCAACGATCAGGATGAAGTCGATCTCGCCGCGGCCGGCGTGCTGCGCGGCGTGTCACCCGAGCGGGGGCTCGGGCTGGTCACCCTCGACGGCGACACCCGGTGGACCAAGGCGGCATCGGTGCTGCTGCCCCACCCCGTCCTCATCGCCGAGCTCGACGAGTGGCGCGAGCTGCTCAACGAGATCGGCGGCCGACAAGGGGTCGACCAGCTCTTCCGCGAGGTCTTTCGGCGCGGTTCAGCGCACCCCCTGGCCGAGAGCTACCTCTCGACCTGGAGCGGGGGCGAGTTCCCCATGCTCATGCACGCGATGGGCGAGGCCCGCAAGCGCGGCTACCGCGTCGCTGGGGGCAACTCGTGCATCCGGCTGCTCGAGGCTGGCCGCATGCTCGAGGCCCGCTTCGAGCTGGGCGAAGGCGACCCGATGTGGGAGACCTCGACCGGCTCGCTGTACTGGGTCGACGAGCGTGAACAGATCCTTGAGTTTCAACAGGTTGGACCGGTGGCTTGGTCTGAGGGCTGCTTGATGGCCAGCCTCATCTACGCCCGCCGGCAGGTGAAGGAGCAGAGCAATGGCTGAGCAGACCCCCGCCGTGCTGATCGCGTCGCCCGCGCAGCGCATCGCCGCCAACGGCCTCGTCCCCACCCACCTGCCGGTCCCCGCCGACCTCCCCACGGACACGGTCGATGCCCGGCGGTTCACCCACCCCTGCCTGCCAGGGCGCGCGGTCATCCGGCTGGTCCCCGATGTGATGGCCGACGGCGCCGCCCTCGAGATGGCCCGAATGGGCTTCACGCTCGACGCCTTCGCCGACGACATCGCCCGGCGGCGGCGGCAGGCCCTCGGCTTCCCGGCCCAGGCGCTGATGATCGACCCGGCCCGCGCGCACCACGCGCTGGACCGCATGGACCAGTTCCGCGAGCACGTGGCCCGCGTGGCGACCAAGCCGGGTCACGCGCGCGACGGGTTTGCCGCCCTCGCCGCCGAGCTCGAAGGGGTCGCCCCCCACTTCCTGCCCTCGTACTGGGAGCAGGCGGGCCGCGCGTTCATGGAGCAGGGCAACCTCCAGTTCGCCGCCTCGTCCTTCGACCGGGCCCGGGCGGCCGAGCGCGCCCACGGCTTGTCCGTGGATCCGCGCCAGCAGGCCGACGCGTGGCTCGAGTTCGCGCTGGGCGGCGCGCTGACCGTGAAGGCGCTGCAGGCCCACGGCAAAGAGCTGGCGGCCCAGGGCCGCGAGGGCTTCCTGCGCTTCCTCGACCTGTGCGCGCGGCGGACCCTGGGCGGCCTGCAGCCCTGGGCGTCCATGCTCGCCGACCTGCGCCGGGCGGCCAAGGCGGCGAAGGTTCCCCAGTCTGAGTGCGACGACGCCTTGCTGACCGCCCTCATCGGCGCGCCCGTGCTGGCGAAGTCCACGCAAGAGTTCTGGACCGAGCTGCGCGAGCCCCTGGTGACGCTCGCGCGGCGTGACGAGCGGGTGCGGACCCGCCTGCTGCAGATCCTGCCGGAGCCCCGCGACGGCGAAGACACCTTCCAGACCTTCTGGCTCAAGCTGCTCGAGGACGCCGGCGCGCTGGACCACCTCGAGGTCCACGGGCCGCCGCACGGGACGCTGGCGGCGTGGTTCGGGCGGCTCGTGCCCAGCTGGCGGCACTCCGAGGGGCTGCTGCTGCTGTTCCGGCGCTTGGCACCCCACCTGCGGGCCGCGGGCGTGCCGGTCGATCTGCTCCAGACCGATTGGAACGGCGCCGACGCCATGATGATCGACGAGGCGCTTGAGCGCGGTGTCCCGCTGCTCCCGCCCAAGCCCGACGACGAGCGCAGGCTCAACCTCGACCGCTGGGCCGACGACTTCCACTGGGAGCCGGACGAAGAGGGCGCGTCGCGGCCGTTGGTCGCGCAGGCACGACCGCTGGACCACATCGTCGCCGACGCCGCTTGGCGCGGGGTGCTGGTGGCCAGCGTCGGCGCCGTCGGGTCGCCGAACCGCTTCCACAAGGCGGCCGCCGGGCTGCCGTCGATGTCCGCCGCGCGGCTGGAGGCCGCGCTCGGGCTCGCGGCCGATGCGGGCGAGGGCGGCGTGCACGCCGTCGCCAGCCAAGTGTCGACCTTCTCGTCGAGCGCCTTTGACCTGCTGCAGAGCGAGTTCCCCGAGGTCCGGGAGCGCCTTGAGCGGATCCGGCCGGCCGCCGCCCTGCGGTCCACCCTGCACCTCGGGCTCGCCGCCGAGCTCGCCTGGCCGGTCTGGGAGCAGGCGGTCGAGGAGCTCCGCCCGGGCGGTGAGGTCGAGGTCACCGGGGCGCCCTTCGCGCCGATCATCTACACCAGCGTCCGCGCGATCGTCCTTGGCGCGAACGCACGCGTCCTGACCGTGGACCTGCACACCATCGACGGCAGCGCGCCCGATCCGGTCGCGTTCGCCGACGGGCAGCTGCTGTGCTCGATCTGGAGCTACCCCAAGCGCAAGACCTACTGGAGCGGTGATCCGTCGCGGATCATCGAGTTCGACAATGCGCCGAGCACCAACCACATCGATGGGCACCCGGGCCCTTCGGGTGGGCTGGTCCTGGGCAAGCGGGAGCTGCGGGCGGGCGACACCGCGGCCGAGTCGACCGAGCACGTGCTGAGCGACGGGCTGCACTATTGGCTGCGGGATGGCGATCAGTGGAAGGCCTTCGATCCCCGCAGCGGCGCACTGACCGAGGGGCCGCTGCCCGCCTTTGCTGTCGGCGCCGAGGGCTGGCCACTTGCGCTGCGGGCGGTCCCGCCGGACAGCCCGGGCGCGGTGGTGGGCTGCATGGACGGCCTCTACGGCTTCCGCCACCGGCAGACCGCGCCGGGCGTGACGGTGTTTGAGCAGGCCGACGGGCGCAGCGTTGTCATCGATGATCCGCAGCAGACCCGTCCCGACGGCCTGATCACCTTGCCCGGCCACAGCGCGCCGCTGGTGGTCGATGTCGGCTGGCGGGGCTCGCTGACCGTCTACGAGCCCGGCGCGCGGCGGGTGCTGGGCGTGTCGGACAGCGCTTGGGGGGTCGGCTGGCGCCACCTGCCGCCCTTCGCGCTCTGGCACTTCCTGCGGCCGCGCGACACCGGCGGCAGCGCCGCCCTGCGGGCCGTCCGCCTCGAGCAGGCCGAGGCGCTCATCGCCGCGGCGCAGGCCCACCCCAAAGACGAGGGCGCCGACGTCGAGGCGCTGCAGGCGCGGGTGGCCGAGATCCTCCCGGGGCTGACCGCGTCGGCGCTGGTCGAGGCGGTGGCCGCCCAGGCCCGCGCCGGGGCCGCGCTCGCGAAGGCGACCGCCGCGCTGCTGCGGGGCGAGCGCCCCGACGGCGAGGGGGATGACGAGGAGAGCGAAGAGGAGCTCCCCGCGATCGCCCCCGACCACGTCATGCAGGCCTTCTGCGAGCCAGCGGGCGTGGGCTACACGGGCAACAGCGGGGATCTGGGCCATGCACTGCAGTCGGCCGGCGCCTGGCTCCGCGGCGCGGACGCGAAGGTCACGCCCACCGCGGTGCGGTGGGAGGCCAGCGGCGAGCGGTGGCGGGCGATGGTGTTCGTCGCCAGCGTCGGGACCGACGAGCAGCGTCAGACCCTCGCCCGCGCGCTTGAGGTCTGGGCCGACAGCGGGCTGGTCGGCGGGGGCCTTCGGCTCCGGCGCGCCAAGGTGCGGGTGCCCGGTCCTCCGCACGCCATGGCCCAGGTCGCGGACCCGGGCCGGTCCTATTGCGACTGGCCCGCGCCGATCTGGACCTTCAGCCAGGGGGATCATCGCTACGTCTGCAGCTGCGACAACTACGACGATGATGGCTGGGACATCAACGTGATCGAGGCCGCGGGGGCCGATGGCTTCTGTGTCCCCGACGGCGGGACCTTGCTTGAAGAAGGTCCGCTGCACCTGCCGGCGGGCGCCGACGGCCTGCAGCGGGCCGCCGCTGCCCTCCGCACGATGGGCCCGCGGACCGTCGCGGACGCCGATGTGCAGCGGCTCTCCGACGCTGTCGGCCTCCCCGTGTCCGCGGCGCGGCTGCTGCTCTGGGGGCACCCCCGGGGCGCGAGCTGGAAGGCCGACAGCCTCGGGCCAGAGCTCCGCGGGCGGATCGGCCTCAAGGTGGCCGAGGTCAAGCTCGGTGACCAAGCCCTTGGGCCGCTGCTGGAGTTCGATCCGGTCGCCGAGTGCAGCAAGCAGGCGAAGCTCTTCGCCGAGGTGGTCTCCGCGGTGGACCCGGGCGGGCTGTGGACGGACCCGGGCGCCCTCATCGACCGGATCGCGGCGGCGTACCGCAGCTTGGTCGGCGCGCGGGTGCAGATCCCAGAAGAGCTGCTGAAGGCGGCCAACGCCGTCAACCGGGATCGCGCCCACTTCCTCGAGGTCTTGCTCAACCCGCCGCTCCGGCCCCGGTGGACGCCGCCGTTGCCAGGCGCGCTGTCCGCGGACGGCTTCGTCGCGGGTGGCGAGCGGCTGTGTGACGTCAGCGACGTGGAGTCGACGCTCAACGGGGTGGCCTGGGTCCTCTACGTCACGCCGGCGGGCGACCCGACCCGGGCCGCCCTCACCACGCTCGTCGAAGAGCTGCTCTCGTGCGTCAACGCGCCCGAGCTCGTGCTCGACATCGGCTCGGTCTATACCTGGGACGCCAAAGACAAGGCGCGGGGCGAGGCCCTCTTCAAGGCCATGGACGCCCCCGAGCAGGTGTTCACCGAGGGCGAGGGTGAGCAGCAGAAGAGCGTGCGGGGGAAGGACGACGGGAACCTCATCCTGGTCCAGGGCACGCACCACATCCAAGGCTACCTGCGCCCGGTCCGCTGCGCGGATCAGGACGGGCCGGTGCTGAAGGCCGCGCTCGGGCTCGATCCCGAGATGGGCCGCCCCGTGGTCGCCCGCTGGCGGGCCGCGCGGAGCGCCGGCTTCGCGGCCGCGGTGGCGCGCGGGGTCGACCCCGCGGTCCCCGCGGGCACCTGGGACCAGGACCCGCGCCGGTCGGCCCCCGAGGTGGTGCGCGCGGTCATGGACGCGCACGGCCTCACCGAAGACAGCGCGGTGCTGTACCTTCAGGTGCTCACGCTCCCCGATCCGACGAAGAAGCGCGTGCTGGAGTGGAACGGGTGGAAGGCGCCGGCCTACGCCAAGGCCGAGGCGCCGCTGCTCGAGAAGGGTCTGTTGACCGCCGGGAAGCGGCCGCGCGCCGGGCGAGAGCACTTCCTGCCGGGCGGCTGGGAGGCGCTGGTCGCCCCCGACCTGCCGATCGAGAAGTGGAAGCTGCCGCTCTACCAGTGGCGGGTCGGTGGGGCCGCGGTGGACGTGGTGGAGCCCATCGTGCCGCTGGAGCCGCTCGGCGACCTGTTCCGCCGGGCATGGGGTCGGGTCACGGCGGGCGACGCCCCGCGCCTTGGGGGTGAGTGATGGCGAAGAAGTCGATCCAGGCGCCCGCGGGCGCCCCCGTGGCCGGGGCCGAAGAGCCCGGGGTCCAGGCGCCGCCCCCAGAGCGCCGCTTCGCCGCAGAGCTCCACGCGCTGCGCGCCGAGGACCCCGGCCGTCGGCCGCCCGGCTGGCTGCTCAGCCCGCAGCAGGTCGTCCGCTTCATCATGGGCGGCGGTGCCGCCCAAG
>JBJONS010000631.1:0-14830 GCA_046051725.1 Pseudomonadota bacterium
CCGGTCAGCGCCGCGGCGACGCCGGCCCGCGCGCCCCGGGCGCCGGTGGCGCCGGCCCGCCGCGGCGGCCTCGGCTGCGTCGCGGGGCTGTTCGTGCTGGGGCTCGGGCTGATCGCGCTGCTGGTCGCCATCGGGCTGGGGATCTGGGTGGCGCGGCCCGAGCTGCTCGGCCTCGAGCCCGGCGCGGGGCCCTTCGCCCTGCCGACGACCGGCCCGGCGCCCGCGCCCGCGCCTTCCTCTGCGCCCGCGCCCGCGCCCTCCGCGGGGCCGGGCGCCGAGCTGGCCGCTCCGGTCGAGATCAGCGAGAGCGGGCCGGATCGCGGCTCCCAGCGCGAGCACCAGCGCATCTCCAAAGACCTCCAGAGCCGCAAGGGCTGGCTGGTCGAGCGCTGCGGCGCGCCGCCCGCTCCGGTGACCGTGCAGATCACCCTGGTCATCGAGGCCGATGGCAGCACGCGCAGCGCCGAGGTCAGCGGCGCGGACGCCACCCTCCGCGCCTGCCTCGAGCTCGCCCTGCGCAAGCTCACCCACAAGCGCGGCCTGCAGAAGCCGGTCCGGCTCCAGCTCCCGATGACGCTGCCCTGAGGGCATCTCCCGTGCCCCCCTCGGGCCGGCCGATGTTTTGATAGGCTCCGGTGACCGCGGGCTCCCTCCCCCTGCGGCGCCCGCTAGGAGGGCCCCCTGAACCTGTCCGCAGCCATGGGCCTGCTCGTCGCGGTCCTCGTCGTCGTGATGGTGTACCGCGTGTTCCGGTCGCGGCGCCTGCTGCAGCTCGTGCACTGGAAGCGGCTGGCCGAGGCCTACAAGCTGACCCTGATCAACCCCGGCGAGCCGCACGACGCGGCGATCCGCGGCGATTACCGCGGGGTCCCGGTCGAGGTGAAGCTCGGCGGCGGCCACACCGCCCGCCCGCTCCAGCTCTGCACGCTGGTCTACGCGCGCCACGTGGGCTCGGTCCCCCCGGGCCTCGAGATCTACAACCGCGGCGCGGTCAGCGGGCTGACCGACGCCCTGCGGGGCACCAAGGCCGGCGAGGTCTCGACCGGCAACGCCGAGCTCGACAAGCTGATCTTGCTGCGGGCCTGGGACGAGGACAAGACCGTCGAGACCCTCTCGCACCCCAAGGTGTGGGAGGGCCTCGGCAAGCTGTTTGAGCTCGCCGACTACGTGCGGGTCGATGAGCGCGGCGTCCTGCTCGAGAAGAACGGCGTGCTGGGGGCCGAGCTGCACCTGTGGGTCGAGATGGCCGCGGTCTTCTCGGTCAACCTCTGCGAGTCCTATGAAGAGCCGCTGGTGAACTTCGCCAAGCAGCACAAGCTCTCGCTCAGCGGGGCGGGCACGCCGGGCGAGCGCACGATCCGGGGCCACTTCAAGGGCGGCCGGGTCGTCATCTCGACCGGCTTCGACCCCGCCCAGAGCGCCACCCGCTCGACCATCAAGGCGGCCATGCCGGTCTCGCTGCCGACCGGGTTCAAGATCACCCGCCGCAAGGGCGAGGCCGACGACATCGGCATCTCCATCGCCGACAAGCAGCTCGCCGCCGTGCTGGTGGTCCAGGGCACCAACGCGGTCGCCATCCAGCGGCTGCTGCGCAACCCCGACCTCAAGGGCACCCTGCTGCAGCTCTTCGAGGCCTGCCCCGAGCCCTCGGTCGAGGGGGCCTGGGTCTCGGCCACCGGGCCGGGCATCGTGTGCGGCGACGTCGAGAGCCAGGTCGACGCGGTGATGGGCGTGGCCCAGACCTTGGCGCAGGCCTGGCTGCCGCTGGCCGCGGTGCTTGAGAAGGCCCGCAAGCCGCCGCCGGCCGCCGCGCCCCGCGCCTGAGCGCGCCCGCGCGGGGCCCCCTGCGCTATGGTGCGCGCCCGCTCGAGGTGTCCATGCGCTCCCACCGACTGCTCGGCCTGCTCCCCCTCTATGGCGCGCTCGCGGCCTGCGGGGGCGACCCCGCCGCCAAGGACCCCACCGGCGGCGTGGACTCGGGCGGCGCAGACGGCGGCGGGGCCGACGGCGGCGCGCCCTGGGCGCCCGACACGGCCTGCCCGGGCGGCGCGGGCTGCGCCGACAACGCGGGCACGCTGCGGGCGGGGGCGGCCAGCCGGGTGATCACCCCCCAGTGCTTCGAGGGCTTCGACGACGTCGACGCGGACGCCGAGTGGGATTCCAGCGACGAGGCCTTCTTCGACTGCGGCTGCGATCGCCTCTGTCCGGCCGACGCGGGCTACCCGGGCGCCGACGCCGGTGAAGGCGACGGGGCCTTTCAAGCGGTGTGGATGGCCGGCTTCCAAAACGCCCGCGCCGCCCAGGGCGTGCACGACGACCTGTACGCCCGCGCCGTCGTCTTCGACCAGGGCCAGACCCGGGTGGCCTTCGTGGTCGTCGACCTGATCGGCTGGTTCCACGCCGACGTCGAGCTGAGCCGGGCCGCGCTGCAGGCCGCCGGCGCCGACGTCGATCTGCTGGTGGTCAGCGCCACCCACACCCACGAGGGCCCCGACACGATGGGGCTGTGGGGCAAGACCGCCGCGGCGAGCGGGGTCGACCCCGCCTACGTCGCCGAGGTGCGGGCGCAGATCGAGGGGGCGGTGCTCGACGCGGTCGCGGACCTGCGCGAGGTCGGCGAGATGAAGGTCGGGCACGTCAACCTCGGCGACCGCCCCGAGGGCGTGTCCAACTACGTGCGCGACGCGCGCGACCCCAAGGTGATCGACCAGCAGGTCTCGGCCGCCTGGTTCGCCGACACCGAGGGCCGCACGATCACGACCCTGGCCCACCTCGCCAACCACCCCGAGGCGATGGCGGACGAGAATTCCCTGCTGTCCTCGGACTTCCCGCACCGGCTGCGCGAGGGGGTCGAAGAGGGGGTCGACTGGGGCACCGGGCTGCGCCCCGGGCTCGGCGGCACCGCGATCTTCGTGAACGGCGCGGTGGGCGGCATGATGACCCCGCTGGGCATCACGGTGAACACGCCCGACGGCCGCGCGCTGCGCGACTACACCTTTGAGAAGAACAGCGCGCTGGGCGAGATGATGGCCGAGCGGGTGCTCGATGCGGTCGAGGCGGGGGCCCCGGCCCGCGCGCCCGCGCTCTACGCCGCCAGCCACCGCTTCCGGCTCCCGGTCGACAACTGGGGTTTTCAGGCCATGTTCATCTCGGGGATCATCGCCCGCGAGACGGTGGGCTGGGACCCCGCGCAGTCGATCTCCGAGACCAACGTCCCCCAGATCATCACCGAGATGAGCTACATCCGCGTCGGCCCGCTCGAGCTCTACACCATGCCCGGCGAGGTCCTGCCCGAGCTGATGCGCGGCTGCTACGACGGCGCCTGCACCGGCGGCCCCGACATCCCGCTGGTTGACGCCGACAACCCGAACCCGCCCGACATGGCGGCGGCGCCGGCGGGCCCCTACTACGAAGACCGCCTGCAGGGTGCGCTGCGGCTGCTGGTCGGGCTCGGCAACGACGAGCTGGGCTACATCATCCCGCCCTTCCAGTTCGAGCTGCACGACACGGTGCCCTGGTTCGACGAGCCCGAGGGCGACCACTACGAAGAGACCAACGCGCTGAGCCCGACGATGGGCCCGCGCCTCGACGAAGAGCTCGTGCGGCTCACCACCTGGGCCTACGCCGCGTGGCCGACCGCCCGCTGAGGCCCGGCCGCCCGGCGCGCGCCGCTCAAGGCGCCTGCAGGGCGTCTTCGGACAGGCCGTCGAGGCGCAGGCTTCCGCCGGCCGGCAGCGGGAAGCGCGCCGCGTAGACCCAGGCCCCCTCGGCGCGGGTGGCCGCCTCGATCTGGCCCCGGGCGCCCGCGGGCAGGCCGCCCTCGGCTTGGCGGAGGGCGCAGGCGCCGAGCACCCGCAGCGGCGCGTCCTTCGCTGCGAACAGCGTGTCTTCCCGGCGGCCGAGCAGGCCGCCCACCCCGCCGGCCAGAGACCAAGCCTCGGGGAAGCCCTGGCCGCGCAGGTAGTGGCTGACGCTGTAGCTGCGGGCGCCCGCCGCGCAGATGACCAGCAGCGGCTGGTCGCGCGGCAGCTCAGAGAGGCGCTGGGGCACGCTGTTCATGGGCATGAGCCAGCTGCCGCGGGCGTAGCCGGAGGCGAGCTCGTGCGGCTCGCGGATGTCGAGCAGCACCGGCGCCCGGCCCTCGGCCCGCCACGCGGCCAGCGCCGCCGGCTCGACCTCGACCTCGGGCTCGTCGGCGGCGTCGGGCTCAGGCGGGGCAGGCGGCTGCGCGGCAGGGGGCGCAGCCCGCGGGCGCCACGCCTCGGCCTGGGTGGGCGGCGCGCGGCCGGTCGGCGGCTCGCTGGGGATGCGGCGGAAGGCTCCAGCGAGGCGGCGCAGGCCGGCGCGCAGACGATCGCGGATCATGTCGCTCCCTCCCAAGGGTCGGCGGGGTATAGCCCGGCGCCGCCCCCGGTCCAGGCCGGTCGGCTCAGGCGCCGAGCAGCGCCTCGAGCTCGTCGACCACCGGCAGCACGAGCTCCTCGAGCCCCTGGCCGTCAAAGACGAGGCGGGCCCCCGCGGCGATGAAGAGCTGGTCGAGCGGCTGGCTGCCCCCGAGCTGCAGGGCGCGGCGGTAGGCATCGACCGCGCCGGCCCGGTCGCGGCGGGCGTTGGCCCGCAGCTGAAGCGCGCCGAGCTGCGCGATCGCGTACTCGATGAAGTAGAGCGGGTGGGTGAAGGGGTGCGGGACCCCCTGCCAGCCGAGGCCGCGCAGGGCCTCGAGGCCCGACCAGTCCGCCGTCGGGGCGAAGCGGGCGTCCAGGCTCGCCCACAGCGCGCGGCGCGCGGCGCGGTCCATGTCGGGCTGGCCGTAGACCTCGTGCTGGAAGGCGTCGAGGCGCGCGACCATCGGGAAGAGCCCGATGACGTGCAGCAGCGCCTCGGCCCGCAGCTCGCGCAGGTCGGCCGGCGAGACCCGCGGCGCGCCGTCCGCGTCGGGCGGGAGCTCGCCCATCACGTCGAGGCCGAGCAGCTCCATCGACATGCTCGCGACCTCGCTGAACTCGGTCGGCGCCCAGCGGTAGGCCATCAGCGGCTGGGCCCGGGCGAGCAGGGCGTGGAAGGCGTGGCCGCCCTCGTGCAGCAGGGTCATCAGGTCGCGGCGGCTGCCGGTCGAGTTCGCGAAGATGAAGGGCAGCGGCTCATCAGCGATGTCTGCCATGTACGCGCCGGGCGCCTTGGCCGGGCGGGCGTCGAGGTCGAGCCGGCCGCCGGCGTCGAGGCGGTCGAAGTCGGCGGCGAAGCGCGGGTCGACCGCCGCGAAGACCGCGCGGGCCACGCCGCGCAGGCGGGCGTCGCCGCGGAAGGGCTGGGTGCCCCCCTCGCCGAGCAGGCTGACCGAGAGGTCCCAGGGGCGCAGCGGGTCGAGGCCGAGGCGGGCCCTGCGCAGCGCGGCGATGCGGTGGAGCGCCGGCACCACCCGCGCCTCGACGGCGTCGTGGAAGCGGCGGCAGTCGGCCGGGCTGTAGTCGTGGCGGGCCATCGCCTTGAACTGGTAGGCGACGTAGCCGCCGGCCGCGGCGGGGAAGCCGGCGTTGGCGGCGACCGCGGACCGGACCCGCACCATCTCGTCGAAGATGTCGTCCACGGCGTCGGCGTCGGCCGAGACCCGGTCCATCCAGGCCCGCCAGACCTTCTCGCGCAGCCCGCGGTCGGGCTCTTGCAGCAGCTGGCGGGCGACGGGCACCGGCACCTGCTCGCCGTCGAGCTCGACCAGCGCGGCGCCGGCGAGCTGCTGGTAGCGGTTGCCGAGCTCTGCCTCTTGGACGCCGAGCTCGATGTTCTCCTCGCGGAACAGCTCTTTGGCGGCCACCGCGTCGCGCCGGTAGACCGCGAAGTAGGGCGGCAGCGCCGGGGCGGCCGGGCTGTCGAGCAGCCGGCGGTTGAGCTGGTCGGCGGCCCGCTCCCAGACCGGCGCCACCTCGCGCTGGAAGTGGACCACCGACTCCATCGCGCCGGCGTCCTCGGTGTCGCGGTTCATCGCGACCAGCCGCCGGCTGCTCTCGCCGAGGACCCGGGCGCTCAGCGCGCCGCTGCGGAGCAGGAAGGCCTCGAGCTCTGCGGTCTCTTCGACCGGATCGGCGAGCAGGTCGTCGATCACGCCTTGGAGGGCGGCGGTGTCGGCGGGGTCGAGGGCGGAGAAGCGCTCCGCCGGGGTGGCGCTGGGGTCGAGGTCGGCGGTCATGGCGGTCCGAGGGCGGGGAGGGAGCGGAGGCCTAACCGCCCGCCGGGCGGCGCTCAGACCTCTGCGACGGTGAGGGTCAGGCCCAGCGCCGGGAGCTGGTCGGCCTCGGCCTGCAGCTCGGCCCGGGTGAGGGGGTGCGCCCGCAAGTATGCGTTCGGAACAGCGAGCAGCATGAGGTTCTCGCGCACCGACAAGCCGACGGTGCCCAGCGGCGCCTCGGACCGGCTGCGGTGCAGGCGCAGCGAGAGGCGCAGCAGGGCGACCAGGCGCGACATGCTCACCGCGTCGCCGCTGTAGGACTCCCGCACCCGGGCCTCGCTGGCGTTGCCGCGCTGGCAGAGCACCAGCGCGCTGAGCGCCTCTTGGTCTTGGCGGGCGAAGCCGGGGAGATCGGCGTGCTTGAGGACGTAGGCGCCGTGCCGGTGGTAGGAGCTGTGGTTGAGGAAGACGCCGACCTCGTGCAGGCGCGCCGCCCAGCCGAGCAGGCCCCGGTGCCGCGGGCTCAGGCCCCAGGGGCGGGCCACCGCGTCGAAGAAGATGAGGGCGGTCTCGGCCACCCGGCCGGCCTGGGCCCGATCCACGCCGAAGCGCTCTTCGAGGCTGCGCACGGTCAGGGCCCGCACGTCCTCGTGGCGGCGCGCCCCGAGCAGATCGAGCATCACGCCCTCGCGCAGGGCGCCGGCCGCCGCCGACATGCTCTCGACCTTCAGCGCGCTGAAGACGGCCTCGAGCACGGCGAGGCCGCCAGGCAGCACGCTGCGGCGCTTCTCGGGCAGATCGGCGAGCTGGGCCCGGTCCATGCGCCGGGCGTCGATCAGCCGCCGCCAGAGCCCGTCGATGGCCTCGCGGGTGATGGTGGTGCCGAGGCCGTTGGCCACGATGATGCGGTCGATCGCGTTGATGGTGCCCGAGCTGCCCACCGCGTGGTCCCAGCCGAGGCTGCGCAGCCGGCGCTTGCAGGCCTGCAGCTCGAGCCGGGCGGCGACCACCGCCTCTTCGCGGGCCTTGCGGCTGATCTTCCCCTCGGGGAAGAAGCGCATCGACCAGGTCACGCAGCCCATCTGGCGGCTCTCGAGGTCGACGGGGTGCTCGCCCTCGCCGATGATGAGCTCGGTGCTGCCGCCGCCGATGTCGACCACGAGGCGCCGGCCGGGCAGGTGCAGGTCGTGGCTGACCCCCCGGTAGATGAGGCGCGCCTCTTCGCGGCCCGAGATGAGGTCGATCTTGTGGCCCAGCGCGGCGCGGGCCCGGCGCAGGAAGGGCTCGGCGTTCTGCGCCTGGCGCAGCGTGTTGGTGCCGACCGCCCGCACCTGGTGCGGCTCGAGGTGGGCCAGCCGCTGGCCAAAGACCCGCAGGGTGGCCAGCGCCCGGTCCTGGACCTCAGGGGTCAGGCGGCCGAGCGGGTCGAGTCCGGCGCCGAGGCGCACATTCTCGCGGATCCGGTCCACCACACTAAAGGCCCGGCCATCATCGGTGACCCGCGCGACGACCATATGGAAGCTGTTCGAGCCCAGATCGACCGCTGCGACGAGGTTCTCAGCCGCGGGGATCGGCGTGAGGGGCTGGCCCAAGAGGTCTTCGGGGGACTCGCGCTGCAGGCGCGGCTCGACCCGACCGGTCGGGGCCTCGAGGGGCTCGGCCTCGGCCAGGCGGTCTGCCGCGCGGTCGAGCACCTCGTCGACGCTGTCCTCGTCGAGCACCCGCTCGGTGGGCGCGGGCGCGCGGGGAGGGCTCAGGGGGGGAAGCGGCGGCTGGGTCACGGCACCTCCGGGGGAGCGCGCCGTAGTGCGCGGGGAGGGCCTTCGGCAAGGCGCCGCGCGCCGCCGTGCCCCGGGTCAGACAGGACCTTGACCCTCCGCAGGGTCGGGCCGCCTCAGCCCCCGCCGTTCCGCTCGATCCGGGCGGCGTCGGGGCGGGTCCGCAGCCGGCGGGCCAAGCCCTCGGTGGCCTCGAGCCGCAGCGCGCCGTTGTCCTCGATGATGAGGCGGTCGACCACCGGCGGTCCGCTGCGGTTGGACCAGACCCCGTCGATGCTCTGCAGCGCTGCGTTGTCGGAGATCACGAGCGTGCCGACGCGGGTCAGGTTGGGCCAGGCGGGCATCCGGTCGAGCGCGTCGAGGTCGGCGATGCCCAGCCGCTCGGCCTGCTCGAGGGCCGGCGCGAGGCTGAAGTCGCGCAGGGCCGGAAGCCCGCGCAGCAGCAGGTCGTTGCCGCTGCGCAGGTCGGGGGTCAGGCTCAGCGCGGCGAGCGTGGCGTTGCCGGCGACGGTCAGGCGGTCGACGGACACCACCCGGGCGAAGCCGGCCAGCGCGACCAGGTCGGGGTTCGCGCTCACCTCGAGGGCCCGCAGCTTGGCGCCGGTGGCCAGGCCGGCCGGGCCCTCGATCCGCTGCAGCGCGAGGTTGCCGGTGATGATGACCTCGCCGCCCGAGACCAGCTCGGCGCCCAGGCGCAGCTGCGCGAGGGCCGGGTTGTTCTTGACGTGCAGGGTCTGGATCTGCAGGCCGGGGATGGCGTTGAGCGCGTCCATCTCGACGAGCACGGGGTTGCCCTCGACGCGCAGGCGCACGAAGGGCACGCCGGTGGGCGGGCGCAGCGCCTCGGCGCCGGCGAGGCTGCGCAGGGCGGGGGCCCCCTCGATGCGCAGGCCGCGGCCCACCCCGACGAGGCAGCTGAGCGGGCGCAGGTCCTCGGCGGTGTAGTCGGGGCCGATGATGAGCTCGCCCTCGACCCGGTCATAGGCCCGGCAGATCTTGGCGATGGACTTCGGGTCGGTGGGGCGCCAGTCGCCGGGCCAGGTGTCGCGGGGGCGGGCCGACGCCGCCGTCATCAGAACGAGCAGGGGGAGCATGGAGCCTCGCGCGCCCGGCCCCCTTCGGCCGTGGCGCCCGCCTCTGTAGCGCGCCGCCGGCGCCGCCCGCCTGCGCGGAGCCCCCGTGATACGGCGGGCCACGGAGGTGGCCATGCAGGGGCTCGAGCAGGGTCAACGGCCGGTCGGGCGCGCGCCCGCTGGGGACCGTTTTGAGGCGGCGGCGCGAGATTTTCGGGCGGCGCTGCCCGCTGGCGTCGAGTTCGTGAGCCTGCGCTTGGTCGAAGAGCGCAGCGACAGCTGGAGCATCCGGCGCGGCGTGCTCGAGCCGGTGCAGCTCTCGGTCGACATGGGCGGCATGGTCACCGTGCACGAGGGCGGGGGTGTCGGCTACGCCTCCACCAGCGACCTCTCTCCGTCGGGGCTGCGTGCGGCCATCGACGCCGCGCGAACCTGGGCCCAGCGCAGCGCCGGCCGGGCGGTCTTCGACTTCCGCAGCGTCGGCATGCCGCACCCGACCGGCAGCTACCGCACCCCGGTCATCGAGCCCTGGGACGCGGTGCCCACCAGCGAGAAGATCGCGCTGCTGCGTGAGATCGACGGGATGTTCCCGGGCGACCCGCGGGTGGTCGAGTGGTCCGCCTCGCTCTACGCCGTGCGCACGCGGGTCCGCTACCTGACCAGCGGCGGCGGCGACGTCGAGCAAGAGCTGCACCACCTCGCGCCCGACCTGCTGGTGGTCGCCCACGCCGACGGCCAGACCCAGAAGCGGGGGGCCAGCGGCCGCGGGATCAGCCAGCAGGGCGGCTGGGAGGTCATTGACCGCGTCGGCCTGCGCGCCCGGGCGGTCCGCGCGACCGGCGAGGCCCTGGCGCTGCTCACCGCGCCCGAGTGCCCGAGCGGGGCGATGGACCTGCTGCTCGAACCCGGGCAGATGATGCTGCAGATCCACGAGTCGATCGGCCACCCCCTCGAGCTCGACCGCATCCTCGGCGACGAGCGGAATTACGCCGGCACCAGCTTTGTCACGCTCGACATGTTCGGCAGCTACCAGTACGGCAGCCCGCTGCTCAACGTGACCTTCGACCCGACCCGGGCCGATGAGTTCGCCAGCTACGGCTGGGACGACGAGGGCAACGCCGCCGAGCGCTGCCACATCATCAAAGACGGACTGCTGCTGCGGCCGCTGGGCGGCGTGATCTCCCAGCAGCGCGCCGGCATCGCCGGGGTGGCCAACGCCCGCGCGAGCTCGTGGAACCGCCCGCCCATCGACCGCATGGCCAACCTCAACGTCGAGCCGGGCGACAAGAGCTTCGACCAGCTCGTCAAGATGGTCGAGCGCGGCGTCTACATGGAGTCCAACACCAGCTGGTCCATCGACGACTCGCGCAACAAGTTCCAGTTCGGCTGTGAGTACGCCCGCCTCATCGAGGACGGCGAGCTCAAGGGCGTGGTCCGCAACCCCAACTACCGGGGCATCTCGGCGCAGTTCTGGCGCAGCCTCAAGGGCGTGGGCGACGCGGGCACGCTGCAGGTCAACGGCACGCCCTTCTGCGGCAAGGGCGAGCCCAACCAGATCATCCGCGTCGGGCACGCCTCTCCGGCCTGCCTCTTCGCGGACGTTGACGTCTTCGGGGGCGGCTGATGTCCGAGCATGATCGCGAAGGCTTCGAGGCGCTGGTCCGCGCGCTGAGCGGCCAGCTGCAGGGCACCGAGCGGCTCTACGCCAGCCTCAACGGCGAGGCGACCGCCTTTGTGCGCATGAACCGGGGCCGCATCCGCCAGCCGGGCACCGTGCGCCAGAGCACGCTGAGCCTGCGGCTGGTCGACGGGCGCCGGCACGCCTCGGCCGAGCTGACCCTGTCGGGCGCGGCCGACGAGGACCTCTGGCGCGGCGCCGACGCGCTCCGCCAGCTGCGCGCGCTGCTGCCGGCCTTGCCCGAAGATCCGCACCTGCTGCTGCACGACAGCGACGCGGTCACGGTCGACGCGGTCGACAGCGCCCTGCCGCCGGCCGCCGACATCGTCGACGCGGCGCTGGACGAGGCCGGCGACGCCGACATGGTGGGCATCTTCGCCGGCGGTGAGGTCTGGCGCGGCTTCGGCAGCAGCCTCGGCCAGCGCGACTGGTTCAGCCGCGGCAGCTTCACCCTCGACTGGTGCCTCGTGCACTCGGCCGACAAGGCCGTGAAGTCCACGCTGGCCGGCGATCGGTTCGACCCGGCCGCGCTGCAGGCGAAGATGGCGGCGGCCCGCCAGCAGCTCGCGGTGCTCTCTCGGCCCGCCCGCAAGCTCACGCCCGGCACCTACCGGGCCTTCCTCAGCCCATCGGCGGTCGGCGAGGTGATGGGCCTGCTCAGCTGGGGCAGCTTCGGCGCCCGCGCGCTGGCGGCCAAGTCCTCGCCCTGGAACAAGCTCGAGGACGGCGAGCTGCGCCTCGATCCGCGCGTGCACCTCGTCGAGGACTGCGCAGGCGGGGTCGCGCCGCGCTTTGGCGCCGAGGGCTTCCCGGTCCCGGCCCAGGTGCCGCTCATCTCGGGCGGCGCGCTGGTCGGCCGGCTGGTGTCGCCGCGCTCGGCGGTCGAGTTTGGCGTCCCCCACACGGGCGCGAACAGCAACGAGCAGCCGGGCTCGCTGTCGCTGGCCGGCGGCGGCCTCGCCCCCGAGGCGGCGCTGGGCGCGCTCGGTGACGGCGTCTGGGTCGGCAACCTCTGGTACCTCAACTGGTCGGACCGCAGCGTGGGCCGGTTCACCGGCATGACCCGCTTCGCGACCTTCTGGGTCGAGGGCGGCGAGATCGTCGCGCCGGTCGACGTGATGCGCTTCGACGACAGCCTGTACAGCTGGTTTGGCGGCGCGCTCGAAGACCTGACCCGCGCGCCTGAGCTGCAGCTCAGCACCGACACCTACTTCAACCGGTCGACCGACTCGCTGCGGCTGCCCGGCGCCCTGCTGTCGGGGCTGCGCTTTACGCTCTGAGCGGGGGTGGCGCGCCGGGGGCGTCTGGCGCGCAGCCCAGGCGCGCAGAGGCCCGCGGGCGGGGCGCGCGCGGGCCTGGGCAGCGGGTGCGGGGCGGTCTTCAGCCGATGAGCGCCATGGCGCCGTGGCCGTAGCCGTTGATGTTCACGACGAGGTCGACCCGGTCGGTGGACGCCCGCATGAACTTGCGGACCTCGACGGGCACCTGCTCGCCGTCGCGCCAGGTCGGCCCGAGCTGGACCATGCCCTCGTGCGCGTCGTGGAAGTAGCGGGAGACCACGTTGTAGACCTCCAGCGTGTTCTCCCAGATCGTGGCCTCGATCTCCCCCTCGTCGATGCACTGCTTGGCCTTGTGCGGAGGGAACAGCGACAGGGCCGCGCCGAAGTTGCTGGCCAGCGGGAAGTCGGTCACGCAGATGCCGACGATGTCTTTGTTCTCCGCGACGAACACCCCGAGGGTGTACTTGTCGCGGGCGCCGGTGCGGATGCGGTCCCCCTTGGCGACCTTGACGTCGCGCCCCAAGAGGGTGCCGAGCATCTTGCTGATCTCTTTGACGTCTGGGACAACGAAGGATGGTGGCATGGGGTCCTCCCTGCGGGCAGATCAGGCGGCCTTGATCATGGGCCCGAGCACCTCAGCGAAGGTCTCGGCGGTGAACGGCTTGGAGATCAAGAAGTTGGCACCGGCGAGCCGTGCCTTCTCCCGCATCTCGGGGCTGCCCTGCGCGGTCACGAAGCCGAAGGGGATCATGATGCGGTGGGCGCGCAGGGTCCGGAGGAGGGCGAGGCCGTCGAGCTCGGGCATGTTCCAATCGGACAGGATGAGGTCCGGCTTGAAGTCACGCAGCTTGTCGAGCGCCTCTTTGCCGTTCTCGGCCTCCACTGCGTTGTCCACGTTCAGCCCGGCCTGCCGCAGCGTCCGCCGGACCATCATGCGCATCGTGCGGCTGTCGTCGACGATAAGGATGTTCATTGTCCCTCCCTCCTCGGTGCTTGCTCGGTGCGGCACTGAGGGCCGCCGCCGCTCCTGGGTACGGAAACGGCGCGGCGCGACGTGAGGGGGGCTCGCGGCGATCACGTAGATCTCCGCATCTCCACAACAACGACAGGCAAGGGAGAGTGGTCCGTGGACACCCTTGACGCGATCATGCACGAGCTCGGCGCCGTCGCGCGCAGCGCCGCTCCGCCCTTGGGGATCGACCTGCCCGTCTACGCTGAGGCCGGGCGCGATCCGCACGCGCCCATCGTGCTGGGATCGGGGTCCCTCGCGGCGCGGGTGGGCGTGATCGGGCGCGATCCGGGCCGGACCGAGGTGCTCCGCGGCGAGCCCTTCATCGGGGCGGGCGGGCGGAAGCTCCGGGATGGCCTGCACCGCGCCGCCCTCGGCGGCGACGCGCCCGACGAGGCGGCGGCGATCCGGGTCGGTCGGGCCGTGTTCTGGGCGAACACTGTGCCGTTCAAGCCGATCGGCAACAAGGCCTGGAGCGTGCCGGTGCAGCGCCGCTTCGCGCCGGCCATGGCCCGCCTCGTGCTCGACCTCTGGACCGGCTCTGACCTGATCACATGCGGGAACGCGGCTTTTGACTGGATCGGCCTGGTCGAGCCGGGGCTGGCGCCGACCCTCGCCGCCTTCTGGGCCCGCGGGGATCGCTACGAGGCGAGCCTCGCGCTCGAGGTGCGCGGCCGGCCCCTGCGGCTGCACCCGCTGCCCCACCCGAGCCCGCTGAACGCGACCTGGTACCGGCGCTTCCCGGGCCTGCTCGACGCCCGCCTCCAAGCACTGGGCTGGCCCGACGCAGCCGACCGCGCGCTGCTCGGGGCTTGAGCCGGGCCGCTCACTTGTGCTGGTTGAGCTTCTCGCCGCTGGTGTGCACGTCTTTGGTCGCGGCGGTGCCCGGGCGGGGCCGGACCACCTCACCCGAGGCGAGCTTGTAGGTGCCGAGCAGCCAGGCCTGCAGCATGCCCTCGAGCTCAGGCTCGCGGCTCAGCATCTTGGTGCCGTGCCCGGCCTTGGCGTAGAGCTCGACGTGGGCGTCTTTGGCGCGCTCTTCGAGCTTGACGACCGTCGTGTAGGAGTAGGCGTCGTCCTCGGACGCGGCCATCAGCAGCGGGCGGTCGCCGTAGCGATCCACCGCGTCGGCCACCTTGACCCCCTTGTAGTTGAGGCCGGGCGAGAGCAGCACGAGGTTGACGATCTGGGGGTCATCGGCGGCGACCCGCGCGCAGAGGTTCGCGCCGATCGACGCGCCGGCGCAGGACACCTGCTTGACCCCCTGGGCCCGCAGCCAGCCCACCGCGGCGCGCACGTCCTGCTCCATCGCGGCGTAGTCGGCCTCGGCCAGGGTCGCGGTCTGCCCCTCGGGCACGTTGGCCCCGTGGCCGCGCAGGTCGGGCATGACGACCTGCAGCTTGGTCTTGGCCAGCTTCTCGCCGAAGTAGGCCCAGTCGCCGGCGTGTCGGTTGAGCATATGAACGAGCACCACGCCCTTCTCGGAGCCCGGCACCGCCTCGGTCAGCGCGTGGATGCGGGTGCCGTCGGCCGCGGTGAGCGTGGTGTGCTCGGCGGCCAGGGCGGAGGAGAGCAGCAGGAGGGCGAGCATTCACGTTCCGGGGTGGAGGGTGCGCCGGGGAGGAGGGAGGAGCGCGTTGAGCTCATCGAGCAGCTCGGGCAGCGCGAACCCGTAGGCGGAGGCGGCCTCTTCCACGGTCTCGTCATGCCGCACCGCGCAGCGGTCGCAGGCCGGGAGCTGGCGGCGGGCGAAGGCCTCGCGGGCGCGCGGGTGGCGGCGCCAGGCCTGGTCGATGGTCATGCTGGGCACAAAAGGGCCTGAGGCGGCGGCCGAAGAGGCCTGGGTCCG
>JBJONS010000632.1:0-4312 GCA_046051725.1 Pseudomonadota bacterium
ATCGAGGGCGTAGCGGGCCTCGAGCGCGCCGCGCAGCCCGAGCTCGACCACCGCCGCGCCGAGCAGCCCGGCGATGGCCTCGGCCTCAGCCCGGGGCCCGCCCGCCGCCGCCGCCGCGGCGTCCACCGCCGCCGGCGCGAGCGCCGCGGCCAAGGGCGCGCCCCACCGCGCGGCGAGCGGGCCCGTCGCCAGCGCGGCGAGGCCGAGGTTGGGCCCCGGCAGGTGCCCGTGCCCAAAGCCATAGAGGGTCAGCGTGGCCCGCCCGGCGCCGGCCCCGGCCTGGGCGCGGGCCGCCGCGTCGGCGACCACCTGCGGGGGCAGGCCCGGCCAAGCGACCACCAGACCCCGACCGGGACGCTGCTCGGGCCAGGTCTCGTAGCGGATCCACTGCGGCAGGCGCAGCGTCTCGTAGTGCTCGCCGACGAAGCTCTGCTCCATCGCCGCGAGCACGCCCGCGGCGGACAGCCCGCAGCCGAGCAGCCAGCTCAGCTTGAGCCGCGCCGTCTGGTGGCTCAGGCTCTTGTGCAGCAGGCCGAGGCCGGGCGGCGGGGGCCCGCCCGCCACCACGCCGTCGAAGGCCTCGCGCGCCCCGAGCAGGACCGGGTGGCCCGCCGCGCCCAGCGCGCGCAGCTCGTCGGCGAAACACTGAAACATCTTGTTATTCAGAAAGTTGCCTTGAATGACCAGGCCGCTGGGGCCGGCAGCCCGGACCCGCTCCGCCGCGTCGCGCAGGGCGCCCAGCGGGGTGAACGGGTCGAGGACCAGCAGCTCGGCCGCGCCGTAGGGGCCGGTGCGCTGGGGCCAATCGGCCGCCCGCGCGCCGCCGCGGCCCTGGATGAAGGACAACAGCTCGTGGCCGAGGCGCAGGGTCGCCGCCCCGCGCTTGTCGCGGTGCAGCCGCCCCACCGGCTCGGGCGAGCTGTGGAAGTAGCGGCCCTCGGCGTCCGGCGCGGTGCCGACCTTGCTCAGCCGGCTCGCGAGGTGCAGCTCGCCGCCGATCAGCGCGTAGACGCCCGGCGGCAGCGGCGCCTCGGGCGGACCGCAGACCCCGGCGGCCACCGCGAGGCTGTCGATGAGGTTCTGGGCGGCGTCGCTGCGCGGGTCGTCGGGCGGGGCGTGGGCGCCGGTGAAGACCACCGGCACGCGCAGGGCCGGCCCGAGCTCCCAGGCCATCAGCGTGGCGGTGAACTGCATGGTGTCGGTGCCATGCGTGATGACCACACCCACCAGATCATCGTTCTGCACGATGCGCCGCAGCTTGTCGCGCAGCGCGGCCCACTCGTGGTCGGCCACGTTGCTGCTGTCGGGCGGCCGCTCGAAGAGCTCGGCGGGCAGCACCCGCAGGCGGGCCTGCAGGTCGGGCGCGTGCTGCGCGAGCAGGGCCTGCACGCCCTGGCCGGGCACGCCGCCCACCGACATCGAGATGGTCCCGCCCGCGTTGATCACCGCCACCAGGGGCAGATCGTTGGGGGCGAGGCGCAGCGGCGCGGCCTGCGGGCGCGCGGGGTCCGGGTCCACGGGAGCTCCTGGAGGGCGCCGATGGTGCCGCCGCCGCCGCGCGCGCGCAAGCCTCGGCCCGAGATGGCCCGCTACAGCGGCTCGACGTCAAACAGCTCGAGGCCCTCGGCGTTGCGCAGCGCGTAGCTCATCGGCCACTCGCCCTGGCTCAGCAGCACGTGGTGCCCGTTGCGGTCGGTGACCAGGGTGTAGTCGCGCCGCTTCTGCAGCCACTCGAGCGCCGAGGGCTTGCCCCCGACCCAGCGCGCGACGCTGAACGGGGCGCCCTCGAGCTCGGCCTTGACGTTGTACTCGTTCTTCAGGCGCTCTTTGAGCACCTCGAACTGCAGCATGCCGACGACGCCGAGGTAGGGGTCCTGGTTGCCGAGCTCGGGCCGGTAGAAGAGCTGGACCACGCCCTCGTGGGCGAGCTGGCTCAGGCCCGCGTCGAGCGCCTTGCGCTTGAGCGGGTCTTTCAGCACCATGCGGGCGAAGTGCTCAGGCGCGAAGCGCGGGATGCCGTCGTAGCGCAGGGGCGCGGCGGTCGACAGCGTGTCGCCGATGCGCAGCTTGCCGGGGTCATAGAGGCCGACGATGTCGCCGGGGAAGGCCTCTTCGACGATGCTGCGCTCTTGGGCCATGAAGGTGTGGGGCTTGCTCAGGCGCAGCACCTCGCCGCTGCGGCCGATGAAGACGTCCATGCCCCGCTCAAACCGCCCGCTGACCACCCGCATGAACGCGAGGCGGTCGCGGTGCTTGGGGTTCATGTTCGCCTGGATCTTGAAGATAAAGCCCGAGAAGCGCTCGTCGGCCGGCCCGAGCACCACCTTGGTGCCGTCTTTCTCGAAGCCGTGGCGGGCGGCGGGATGGGCGGCGTGCTCGGCGATGAACCGCAGCAGCGGCTCGACCCCGAAGTTCGACATGGCCGAGCCCCAGAAGACCGGGCTGACGTGCCCCGAGAGGAAGCCCTCGGTGGTGTAGACGTCGCCGGCGATCTCGAGCAGCTCGAGCTGCTCTTCGACGGCGGCCATGCGATCGGCGCCCAGCTCTTCTTTGGCCTGCTCAAAGCTGATCACGCGGGTGAGCACCCGCTCGGTGCCGTGGCGGCCGCCCTCAAAAAGGTGGACCTCGCGGGTGCGCACGTCGACCACGCCGACGAACTCACGGCCCATGCCGATCGGCCAGGTCAGCGGCGCGACCTTGAGGTTCAGCGTCTTGGACACCTCGTCGAGCAGGGCCAGCGGGTCGAGGCCCTCGCGGTCGAGCTTGTTCATGTAGGTGATGACCGGGAGCATGCGCATCCGGCAGACCTCGAACAGCTTGCGCGTGCGCGCCTCGACGCCCTTGCTGTGATCGATGAGCATCACGGCAGAGTCGACGGCGGCCAGCGTGCGGTAGGTGTCTTCCGAGAAGTCGGCGTGGCCGGGCGTGTCGAGCAGGTTGAGCGCGGAGCCCTCGTACTCGAAGTTGAGCACCGAGCTGGTGATCGAGATCCCGCGCTCTTGCTCCATCTGCATCCAGTCCGAGACGGCGTGGCGGGTGGCCTTGCGGCCCCGCACGCTGCCCGCGAGGTGGATCGCGCCCGAGTACAGCAGCAGCTTCTCGGTCAGCGTGGTCTTGCCGGCGTCGGGGTGCGAGATGATGGCGAAGCTGCGGCGCCGCGCGCCTTCGGCGAGCACGCGCTCGCGCTCGGCGGCGTCGGCCACGCGCGCGGCGCTGGCCTCGGCCAGGCTGGGGTCAACGGCCTCGGCCGAGGTGTCGGGGGCGCTCATGAGAACTCCGGATGCCCGGCCAGCGGGGCCGGGGCGCGCCGACCGCTAACCCTGCCCCCGGCAAGCCGGCCCGGCCCGGCGGTCCGGTTAGCAGGCGGGGCCAGCGGCCGCGGCGTGCGGTCCGCGGCGCGGGGCGCGATCGGGGTCTTGCCCCGCGGAGGGTCGGCATGGGCGTGCGGAGCATGATCAAGGACGTGGTGAAGGGCGCCTTGCGCACAGCCGGTCTGGGCTTCTTGGTGCCCAAGCGGGCCAGCGCTCCGGCGGCTGCGGCTCCCGCGCCGGTCGCGGCTGCGCCGGTCGCGGCTGCGCCGGTCGCGGCTGCGCCGGTCGCGGCTGCGCCGGTGGCGCCTGCGCCGGTCGCGGCTGCGCCGAAGCCCGCGGCGCCTGCGCCGGTCGCTGCGCCCGCGCCCGCCCCGGTTGTGGCGCCCGCGCCGGTTGTGGCGCCCGCACCCGCGCCTGTCGCTGCAGCGCCTGCGCCGGTCGCCGCGCCGGTCGCCGCGCCGGTGGCTGCTGCGCCTGCGCCGGTGGCTGCGCCTGCCGAGGCGCCGGCGAAGGCCGAGCCCGCCGAGAAGAAGCCCGCCAAGGGCAAGAAGGCCAAGGCCGAGCCCAAGGTGGCCGAGGCCGCCCCTGTCGCGGCGCCGGCTGCGGCCGCTGCGCCGGCTGCGGCTGCCGCGCCGGCTGCGCCTGCGGGCGCGCGGGAGCGTCCGTACGGTGGCAAGCGGCTGATCCCCGACAATTGTGGGAGCTGTGGGGCCGACCTCTGGGGCAACTGGCGCTGGGATCAGGGCCAGTTCGTCTGTGGGAGCTGCGGAGCTCCCGTCTAGGAGCAGCCGTTGGTGCTGGCCTTGGGCTGGCGCCGGTTTTCGTGAGGGTGTTCGCGCGGTTTTTGGGTGCGGCTCGCCGCGGATGCCGGGGGCGGTCCCCGCCCCCGGGCCCCCGGGCCAAGGGGCCTGCGCGGCCCCTTGGATCCCCCGCCAAGGGGGGCCCGCGCGCGGTCTTCGCGCGGCGCATGGCAGCGCCGCGCGCCCGCGCGCTACGGCCCC
>JBJONS010000633.1:0-8791 GCA_046051725.1 Pseudomonadota bacterium
CAGTGTCTTCAGGGAGAGCCCGCTGTGGAGCCGGAACAGCGCTGCAAGGCTCCGCGAGAGCCCTGGGTCGATCAGGCTCAACACCGCGCCTCTGGATGCCGTCACACCACCAGGAGGCACCATGAAGCTCGATCTCAGCGCCCCAGGGCCTGCCGGGCTCCGCCTCAGCGCGCTGTTGGAGGCCGCCGGCACCCTCGGGATTGACGATGGACAGATCGTCTTCACCAAGGCGCCCGGTCCACGCGGCTGGGGGGCGCCCGCCGGCGGCGTGCGGCTGTCGCTGCGATCGGCGCTCGGGGTTCGCGTCGCCGGCGGCGCGCTCACGGTGCAGGATGGTGCGCAGGAGTGGGTGTTCTCTGGCCCGCACGCAGCGCAGCTCGGCCTCGGCCTGCTCGCCGGCGGCATGCTCGGACCCGACGGGGCGACCGACCCCGGTCGCTTGTGGGGCACGCCAGCGACCCTCGTCGCGGGGATGCTGCGCGGCGCCGGCTTGGTCGTGGTCGGGCGGGCGGGCGTGCGTTTTGGCACGATGGGCGCGCTGAGCGAGACCCTCGGGGTGCCCAGCTGGTCCTGTGCCTGGCGCTGGTTGACCGCGGTCACGGTCACCGGGCGCCGGGTGCAGCTCCGCGGGCTCGACGGTGAGGTCGCCTTCGAGGTCGACGACCCTGCGGCGCTGGCGCAGACCCTGTCGATGGGCATGGCGGTCCCGCCGGCAAACCACCGCCCGCCGTCCGCCATCTGGCTCGGCGGTGGGGTTCTTCAGCTCGCCTCGGGGGAGGTCCGGCCCGGGCTCGCCTGGGTCGACCCCGACGGCGTGCTGCGGTTCGTGAGCGCCGAGGGTGAGCGCGTGTTGGGGCCGAGCGACCGCGCCCAGCGCCTGAGCGATCGGCGGGCGGACGCCCTGCGGGACCACCAGGACGCCTGGGTGCTCCGCCTGCGCAGCCCGGGCGAGGTCGACGGCTTCGAGCGAGAGGTCGTGCGGGTGCTGGGACCCCACCGGTCGGGCGCGCTGCGGGCCGATCTGCGGCTGGTGGTCGGCCGCCGCGAGCGGGTCCGCTTCCGCGATGAGCGCGGCTCCCGGCCGACGATCCCGATGGTGTGGATCGAGGACGGCGAGCGCGAGCTCGACCTGTTCTGCGCGCCGACCGACGGGGTGCCGCCGGTCGGTGAGGCCATCCAGCTCGTGGTCCACGCGCGATCGGGCGACATGCGCCTGCTCACCCGCTGCGCGGCGGTCGACGAGCTGCCCATTCACGAGGCCCCGCGGGGCGCCCAGAACGCGCTGAAGGGCGCGCCGGTCGTGGTCCGCGTCCGGCTGCGGCGCCCGCTGGCCACCGAGCTGCAGGAGCTCAAGGACCGCGGCGGCTTCCGCTTCGAGCTCGGGCTGCTCGAGGCCCACCTCCAGCGCGAGCGCAGCCCCGCCACACCCGTCCAGATCGTTGATCTCAGCGCCTCGGGCGCCGCGGTGCGGGTGACCGAGCTGCTGCCGATCGGCACGGCCCTTTGGCTGCACGTGCCGCTGCCCGAGCTGGCCCACCCGGCCCGCGTCGAGGTGGTCTGGGCCAAGGTCGTCGCCGAGCACCCCCACGTCGGCGTGCGGTTCATGGACGAGAGCGAGCACTTTCGGGCGCGGGTGCAGCGGGCGATCTACCGGATGCAGCGGGCCCAGCTCGAGGTCGCCGGCGACGAGGCCACCACCGACGCCCCCTCTGGCGATCCGGTGCACGAGTCGCCGACGGGCATGCTGCGCGCGCTGGCCGCGGCGGGGGCCTGAGGGTCGGCCCTGGACCTGGGTGCGCGGCCGCTGCTCAGGCCGCTGCTCAAGCCGACGCGGCGAGGCGCCGCTTCCCCCCGGGTCGGGGCTCAGCGCCCGTGTCCTCCCGCACGCCCCAGGCGCAGCCGGCCGCGCGCAGGGCGCAGACCGCCCACCACCCCGGGTCGAGCTGCCACCACGCCTGGCCGAACCGCGCGCTGTGCGGGAAGGCGTGGTGGTTGTTGTGCCAGCCCTCGCCCATGCTCAGCGCGCCGAACAGCGCGTGGTTTCGACCCTCTTCGCCTGCCCCGTCGATGGTCCAGTCGAGCGCGCCGTGGCGGTGGGCGGCGAAGTTGACCAGCCAGTGCCCGAGGATCGAGGCGGTGATCCGCCCGCAGTGGGCCCAGATCCAGAGCGCGGGGCCGCCAGCGGCGAGCAGGGCGAGGCCCAGCCCGAGGTTCAGCGCCCAGCCCCACCGGTCGAGCCAGGCGAGCCACGGGTCTGCGCTGTGACGGTCCGCGGTGTGCAGGGGCGCCCGCGCCTGCCCTGGGGGAGGGTGGTGGGCGCAGTGCAGGTTCCACCACAGGTCCTGGAGGACGCCGTGCTGGTAGGCATAGTAGGCCGGGCACTCAGGCTGGTTCTGCCAGTGATCCCGCTGGTCATGCACGTCCATCAGGCGCAGGACGGGCCCCACGCCGGTGAGCGCGGCGAGGCCGAGCAGCACCCCCTGGGTGCGCGGGCCGAGCACCAGGCTCTGGTGGATGAGCGCGCGGTGCAGGCCGACGCTGTGCCCCAGGCACAAGCAGATCGCGCAGAGCGCCGCGCCGGCCGCCATCGCCGCGGGGCTGAGGTGCGCCGGGCCGAGCACGACCACCGGCCAGAGGTGGAGGTGGAGCCACAGCGCCTTGGCCGGCGCGAATGCGACCTCAGCGGGGCGCGGCGGCCAGGCCCGGGCGTGGCGCTGGTGCAGGGGGCGGTCGTCGGCGGGCATGGGCACCTCTGCCCGCCCGCCGAGCAAGGGCTGTGCCCTGCGGCCGCTGCGCGTCTCGGGCCACCACCACGTCATCCTCGACTCTGACGCGCGCCGCGGCCCGTCCACGGGGCGGGCGCCCTGTCCACCGCCTGGACAGGGCCGACCGCGACGCGGGCTGCGCCAAAACGGACCCACGCGGCGGGCCACCGGGGAGGTGACCGCGCCGCGCGGCGGGGAGCAGGCGACCCCCGGCGCGACGGAGCGCGCGGGGGGCGGCGCGTGGGCTCAGCGGAGGAGGTTCTGGGCGTCGGGGTGGTTGACCACCGCGCCAAAGTCGCGCTGCCAGGTGTCCATCCACGCCGAGAAGGCGGCGCGGTCGTAGGGGGCGGGGATCCAGCCCTCCATCGCGAAGTCGCCGTCGGGGTCGATGAGGAAGCGCGCCACGACAGCCTTCTGGTTCAGCTCGTTCGCGAAGCGGATCGCGGTGGCCGGGTCACCCTTGAGGCCGAAGAAGCTGGCGATCAGCGTGCCGCCGCCGAGCGCCCGCAGCCGCAGGTTCGGCTGGGTGGTGTGCTGGGCGAACCACGCCTCGCCGGTCTCGTTCTGGGTGACCTCGTAGGCGAGGAAGGTGAGGTGGTCGGCGATCTGCGCGGCGGCCACGGTGGCCGGGTTGGCGAGCTCGGTCTCGGACATGGGAGGCTCCAAGGTGGGAGGGAGCGGATGTGCAGGCGCCTCGTAGCGTGCCTGCCCGCGGCCCGGCGCCCAAATTCGTCGCGGCGGCGCGCGGGCGGGGCCCGGCCGCCGGGTCCGTGCGCTGGCCCCTGAAAACGCGGGCCGCCCCCTTGACCGCGCGCGGGCTGGGCCCAGGGGGGCCCCATGTCACCACAGCCCAGCGCCTCCCCGCCGCCAAAACGGCCCCCTGACCACCTCGAGATCAACGACGGCCGGCCGCCGGCCCAGGTCGGCTACCTCCGCCTGCTGCAGCTCGCCCGGCCCGAGGTCCACCTCCTCGTCCCCGGCTCCATCGCCCTGATCATCGGCACCGCCGCCAACCTCGCCTTCCCCAAGCTGCTCGGTGACACGGTCGACGAGGTGCTCTCTGGGGTGGCGCGCGGCGCGGTCGACCGGGCGGCCCTCGCCTTGATCGCCATCTTCGCCGTGGTGGGCGTCGCTTCGGCGGTGCGGGCGTGGCTGTTCACCGTGGCGGGCGAGCGGGTCGTGGCGCGCTTGCGGGGCGACCTCTTTGCCGCGCTGATGCGGCAAGAGGTGGGGTTTTTTGACGCCCGGCGCACCGGCGAGCTGACCAACCGGCTGGCCAGCGACACCACCGTGCTCCAGAACGCCGTCACGGTCAACGTGTCGATGTTGCTGCGCTACCTGCTCGGGTCGATCGGCGCGATCGGCGTGCTGTTCTGGATCTCGTGGAAGCTCACGCTGGTGATGCTCGCGGTCGTCCCGGTCGTGGCCGCCGGCGCGGGCATCTATGGCCGCCTGCTGCGGACGCTCTCGACCCAGGTGCAAGACGCGCTGGCGCGGTCCAGCGCGGTCGCCGAAGAGGCCCTGTCGGGGCTGCGCACCGTGCGGGCCTTCGCGCGCGAGGCGCACGAGGTCGAGCGTTACCGCGCCGCGGTCGACGACGGCTTCGCCCTGGCCCGCAAGCGGGCGACGATGGGCGCCGGCTTCACCGGGCTGGTGACCTTCGCGGGCTACAGCGCGATCGCCGCGGTGCTGTGGATGGGCGGCACCATGCTCGTCGAGGGCACCCTGTCGGTCGGCGATCTGACCAGCTTCCTCATGTACACCCTGACCGTGGCCTTCTCGATCGGCGCGCTGTCGAGCCTCTATGAAGACTTCTCCAAGGCGATCGGCGCCAGCGCCCGCGTCTTTGAGCTGATGGACCGCCAGCCCGAGCAGAAGACCGGCGGCGCGCGGCCCGCTGCGGTGCGCGGTGAGGTGAGCCTCCAGGACGTTCACTTCGCCTACCCGACCCGGCCGGACGCCCCGGTGCTCCAGGGGCTCCAGCTCGAGCTGGCGCCCGGCGAGCAGGTGGCGCTGGTCGGCCCGTCAGGGGGAGGCAAAAGCACCGTCGCGGCGCTGCTCTCGCGCTTCTATGACCCCCAGGGCGGAGAGATCCTGCTCGACGGCGCGCCGCTGCGCAGCCTCGACGCCGGCTGGCTGCGCGAACAGGTGGGCGTGGTGAGCCAAGAGCCGATCCTGTTCGCGACCTCGATCACCGAGAACATCCGCTACGGCCGCCCGGACGCGACGACCGCCCAGGTGATGGCGGCGGCCCAGGCGGCGAACGCCCACGACTTCGTGTCGGCCTTCCCCGACGGCTACGAGACGCGGGTCGGTGAGCGCGGCGTGCGGCTCTCGGGCGGCCAAAAGCAGCGCATCGCCATCGCCCGGGCGCTGCTCAAGGACCCGCGGGTGCTCGTGCTCGACGAGGCGACCTCGGCGCTCGACGCCGAGAGCGAGCACCTCGTGCAAGAGGCGCTGGACCGGCTGATGCAGGGCCGCACCACGCTGATCATCGCCCACCGCTTGAGCACCGTACGCGAGGCGGACCGCGTGGTGGTCATCGACGGCGGTCGGGCGGTCGAGTCAGGCACCCACGACGAGCTGCTGCGCCTGGACGGCCTCTACAAGCGGCTGGTCGAGCGCCAGTTCGCCGCCTGAGCGGTCTGCGCGGGCGCCGCCCCAGGCTCAGCGGGCCGGGCCCTTGCCCTGCTCGTCGGGCTCGAGGCGGGCGGGGCGCGCCTTGGCGTAGGACCGCACGCTGCCGAGGCCGGCCTTGACCACGTCGTAGGGGATGGCCGCGGCCCACGCCCGCGCCGGCAAGAAGCTGCCTTGGCGTTGGATCAAGGCCAGGACCGAGACGTAGGCGTTGTTTTGGCAGTCCATGCCCGAACACACGTCGGCCATGGCCAGGATGTCGTCGGCGCCGTCTTTGTCGAGGTCGACGAACATGACGCCGAGGATGCCGCCCCAGGTCACCCGCCCCGGGGTCGGGTCGATGGGGATGCGCTGCAGCACCCGGTCGCCCCGCAGCACCGCCACGGCGGGGCCGCCCCCCTGATCGCCGGCCAGCACGTCGACCTCACCGAGGGGTGCGAGGGTCGCACGAAAGCTCTGCGCGGCCTCGGCGGAGAAGTCGCGGCCCAAGGGCGCGACCGCGGCGGCGCGCTCGGCGGCGGTCAGCGGTCGGGCCGGGGCGGCCTCGGCGGCGGAGAGCGCCAGGCTGAGCAGCAGGAGGAGGGAGGTCATCGAGCGCTCCGGGGGAGGTGAGGGGAGGGACCGCACCCGGAGCGGGCGACCGGCGCCCCGCCGCGGGCGCGCCGGACACGGACACGCTCAGAGGGCGATGCGGCCCGAGACGGTCGCGAACATCGGGGCCGCGGCCCCCGAGAGCAGGTAGGGCCCGCCCACCAGCCAGCCCGGATTGACCGCCATGTCAAACTGGGCGGTGTCGCGCTTGAAGCCCAGGCCGACCATACCCCCGACCTGGCTGCTCCAGGTCTCGGTGTCGGTGAATTCGGCGGAGTCGCCCGCGCTGACCGACCAGCCAGCGGTGGTCGAGCCGCGCAGCAGCAGCCACTCTTTGATGTTGTACTCGGCGGCCACGTTGGCCACCGGGATGTTCAGGGTGAGCGGCAGGCTGTCGTCGACCGAGACCAGCTGCAGGGCCGGGCCGACGGCGATGGCGGCGCGGACCTTGTCGTTGACCCAGCGCGGGCCCAGGGCGAGGCCGCCCGAGACGCCGACCGCCTCGCTGTCGGTGTCGTAGAGCAGGCCGGCGTTCCAGGCCATCAGCTTGTTCTCTTGCAGGTTGCGGCCGCGGGCCTGCAGGTTGACCGCCCACTTCTTCTCGTCGGCCGCCGCGTCGCCGAGCATCGAGATGTCGCCGCCGATGGCGAGGTTCGAGGTGGTGCGGTCCCAGCCGCCCTTGCCCCAGACGCCGCCCACGGTGAACTTGTCGTCGACCCAGCTTGTGCGGGTCAGCCAGCCGGTGCTGCCGTCACCCTGACCGTAGACCGCCATCCAGCTGCCCGGCGTGCCCGCACCGGGCGCGTTGGGCGCGAGGCCGTCGCGGCTGAAGTGCAGCATCTTGCCGCCGGCGAAGGTGGCGCCGCCGTCGACCTGGGCGACGCCGTAGTTGAGGTTCACCGCGTCGCCGACCGGGGCGATGGTCGAGGGGTAGAGCAGCGGGTCGCTGTTGTCGACGAAGCCGGGGTTGCCGCTCAGCGCCTCGACGCGGGCCGGGGTGGCCGAGGCGGCGCCGCTGAGGCCCAGGATGGTGATGGCGACGATGATCTTGCGCATGGGAGCTCCTCTGCGTCGGGTGGGGCCGCCGGGCGGCCGGTCAGGGCGGCCCATCTAACCTGTCATCGAGGGCTGGACTTGACAGGTCAGGCCCGGAAACCTGAGGATACACAGGAGTGTGGCCAGTCATGGCCCGGGGAGGAGCGGCATGGGCGACAGCTGGGAGACGGCCGGACCACTGGACAGCCCGCGGGTGGGCGCCGCCGACGCGGTGGCGGCGCTGGTCGACGAGGGCCTGACCTGGCCCGAGGCGGGCATCGACTACCCCTGGGGTGAGGCGGCGCTCAAGGTCCGCGGCAAGGTCTTCGCCTTCCTCGGCGCGCCGACCGGGCAGGTGGGCCTGACCCTGAAGCTGCCGCAGTCCCAAGCGGCCGCGCTGGCGCTGCCGGGCTGCGTACCCTCTGGCTACAACCTGGGCAAAAGCGGCTGGATCTCGATCCGGCTGGACCCGGGGCAGCGGGTGCCCATCGACCTGCTGCGCGGGTGGTTGCACGAGAGCTTCCGCGCTGTGGCCCCCAAGACGGTGTCGGCCCGGCTCCCGCCCCTCGGCTGAGGTGGTCCCGGCGCACGTTTTTTTCCGCCGCGCGGTCCAGATCGCCGCCCCCGCGCCACATAGGGGTGGAGGTCCGCATGTTCGCCCTCGCCCAAGCCTGCTCCCCCGCCCTCGCCCAGCTCCGCCCCGCCCTCGCCGGTGAGGCCGCGCGCGGGGACGACGAGGCCACCGTGCTGGCCGCGCGTCCGGTCGGCGCCGCGCCGCGCCACCGCGCCGTGGCGCTGCACTTTGGCGACCAGCTCGCCCGGGGCCCGCGCCACTTGGTCCAGCGGGCGACCTTGGCGGGGCCCGGGGGCTTCGCGCGGGCGGTCGTGGTCAAGCAGCTCTGCCCGGCCCTCGCCGGGGCGCCGGGCGCGGAGCGGGCCCTGCGCCAAGAGGGCGCGGTGCTCGCGCGCCTCCAGAGCCCGCACGTGGTCCGGCTGCTCGACCGGGTCGAGGGCGCCGATGGTCCGCTGCTCGTGCTCGAAGAGCTGCTTGGCGCTGATCTCGTCGACATGCTGGCCAGCGGTCCGCTGCCCTTGCGCGCCGGGATCGAGCTGCTGGCGGGGGTCGCGCGCGGGCTCGCCGCGATCCACGCCGCCCGCGACCTCGCCGGCGCGCGGCTGGGCCTCTGTCATGGGGGCCTGCGCGCCGACAACGTGCGGGTCTGCGCGGCCGGGCGCGTGGTCCTGACCGGGCTGAGCGCCGCGCGCGCGACCGCCAGCCCAAGCGGCGACGACGATGTCCTGCACGATGATCTGGCGTCGGAGCGGGCCGCTGCGCCGCTGGACGGTCCGCAGACCCAGGCCGGTGACCTGTGGGCCTTGGGCGAGCTGTTCTCGGCGGTGCTGCTGCCCGGCGGCCTGGACTGGGCCGGGCGGGGCCCCTTGCACCAGCTCGGCGGGCGCGAGGCGCTGGTCCGCTTGCACCCGGCGGTCGCGGCCCTGCAGGAGCGGCTGTGGAGCGCGGCGCCGGGGCGGCGCCCTGCCGCGATCGACGTGGCCCGCGCGCTCGGCGGGCTCGCCGGGACGGTGGCCGGGCCCCGCCTCGCCGACCTGCCGCTGCCCGGCCGCACCGGGCGCTCCGGCGCCGCGCCGCTGTCCGGGGCGCACCGGCCGCCGGGGCGCCGGACGCCGCCCGCGGTCGACGCGGCCGCGACCCCCCTGGACCCGCGCACGCCGCCCCCGCCGATCATGGACGGGGCCCGCAT
>JBJONS010000634.1:0-7630 GCA_046051725.1 Pseudomonadota bacterium
CGGCACGACCGACGGCGGGACGGATGGCACGGATGGCACCGATGGCACGACCGACGGTGGCACGGATGGCACCGACGGCACGACCGACGGTGGCACGGATGGCACCGATGGCACGACCGACGGCGGGACCGATGGCACCGACGGCACGACCGACGGCGGCACCGACGGCACGACCGACGGCGGCACCGACGGCACCACCCCGACCATCACGCCGATCGCCGACGTCCAGAGCGGCGCCGCAGGGCTGATCGCCGGCAACGGCAGCGACACCTTCGGCGACACGGTCACCGTGCGCGGCGTGGTCGCCCACAGCGCGCTCGAGTCCGGCTTTTACCTGCTGGACGGCAACGGCGGCGAGTACAGCGGCGTGTGGGTCTACACCCCCAACCGCGCCGCCACCACCGGCGACACCTTCGATCTGCTCGGCCTCGTCGAGGGCACCCAGATCGAGCTGATGGCCACCGTCGAAGAGTACGCGGCCAGCTCGGACGCCTCGGGCCAGACCCTCACCGAGCTCTTCGTCACCAGCCCCTCGACCATGCTCGTCACCGGCGACTGGGGCATCAGCATGCCGACCCCCGATCTCGTCACCACCGCTGATCTCGCGGTGGGCGCCGAGGCTTGGGAGGGCGTGCTCATCACCATCGAGGACGCCACCGTCGTCGCGGGCCCCAACGAGTTCGGCGAGTTCGAGATCACCGATGGCCTGCTGGTCGATGATCAGCTCTACGCCTGGCCGGATGTGCTCGACGTGACCGGCACCTTCACCTCGATCACCGGCGTGCTGACCTACACCTTTGGCGCGTGGAAGCTCGAGCCCCGCACCGCCGCCGACTTCGGCGCCTACAGCGGCCCGCCCTGCCCGGCCGACCTGTGCATGGGCGACGTGCTCGCCGGCGACCTGATCGTGAGCGAGTTCCAGAACGACGTCGGTGACTCTGAAGACCACTGCGAGTGGGTCGAGATCTTCAACAACACCGGCAGCTCGATCGACCTCAACGGCCTCGTGCTCGACGACGGCGAGGGCACCGGCACCATCAGCGGCAGCGTCATCGCCCCGGCCGGCGCGCTCTTCGTGCTCGGCAAGGCCAGCGCCGCCGACTGGGCGACCCTCTGCCCGACCACCGCCGCCTACGTGACCCCGCTCGGCTACTACGGCGGCGATCCCGACCTGAGCAACAGCGGCGACAACCTCGACCTGTACCTGCCCGACGGCGTCACCCTCATCGACGGCACCCCCGGCCCCCTCGACGCCAGCTCGACCCAGAGCAACAGCTTCAGCGGCGACCTGCTGGTGCTCGGCGTCGACAACACCGTCAACGACGGCGTCTCGAACTGGTGCGACGTCACGCCTTCGCCGGGCGTGTCCAACCCCGACTGCACCCCCTGAGTCGCACCCCCTGAGTCGCACCCCCTGAGTCGCGCCCGCTGAGTCGCGCCCGCTGAATCTGCGCCGCGCCGAAGGGCGGGTGCCGCCCACGTCCGCCCGGACCCCTGCGCGCAGGATGGTCCGGGCGGCGTTTTTTTCGGGGCGCCAGCGCGCCTCGCCCTGGGCTCGCGGGGGCCCACCCGCCCGCGCCGCGGTCGCGGGCGGCCCCGCTCGGTCGCCGGAGGACCGGCGACCCGCGCTGCGCGCGGCCCCGGCGCCGCGCGGGCGCGGACCCACGCCACAGCCCGCCCGCCGCCCGGGGTAGCCTCGGCCCGATGGAGCCCACGCCGACCCTCCGCTTTGTCGCCCGGGCCGGGGCCGCGCTGGGGCCGGCGCTGGCGCCGATCGTCCGCTCGATCTGGGCCAGCGCCGGCCCCGCGCCGGCGCCCGAAGAGCGGGTGCTGCCCGACGGGGGCGGCGCGCTGCTGCTCAACCTCGGGCCGGCGCTGCGCACCGGGGTCGGCCCGGTCGACGAGGCGTGGGGCACCGGCGCGGCGCTGGTCAGCGGCGCCCAGCGCACCTGGGCGGCGGTGCGCTACCCGCCGGGCGCCCCGCATGAGCAGGTGGGCGTGCTGTTTTGGGCTGGTGGACTCGCTGCGCTGATCCCGGCGGCCGAGGGTCTGGCCGAGGCGGCCCAGCTCGGTCCGCTGGTCGGCCTCGGCCCCGGCCAGGCCCTGGCCGACGGGCTCGCCGAGCGCCTCGCCGCCCTGCCGGGGCTCGGCGCGCGGGTCGAGCTGATGGCGCAGGTCCTCACGGCGATCGCCGCGGCCAACGGGGCGGCCGGCCGCGCCCCGCTCGGCGCGCAGGTGATGGCCCTCTGCGCGGCGGCGCCCGCGGCCGCCGCGGCCGAGGTGGCCGCCCGCAGCGGCTGGACCGCCCAGCACCTCAACCGGCGCCTGCGCGCCGAGGGCGGGCTCAGCGTCAAGGGCCTGCAGCGGGTCGTTCGCCTGCAGGCGGCGCTGCGGGCCCTGCGCGGCCCCGCACCGGTGGGGGTCATCGGGAGCGCCCTGCGGTACGCCGATCAGGCGCACTTCGCCCACGAGCTGCGCGAGATGACCGGCCTGAGCGCCGGCGCCTTGCTGCGGCTCGCCGCCCCGGCGGCCGACCGGGTGCTCAGCCTGCCGGCCGAGGTTCAAATTCTCCAAGGCCGGCGGTCAGGGCAGCCCTAAAGCCGGGGCGCTCCCTGGAGGATCCCATGCCCCGCGCCCCGCTCTCGGCGGCCCTCGCCGCCGCCGCCCTGCTCCTCTGCACCTTCGGCCTCGACCGGGCCCTGCCGCCGGCGCCGCCGCCGCCGCTGGCCGTCGGTGACCGCCTGATCAGCGGCGTGGAGGGCATGGCGCACGAGGTGGTCGAGCTCACCCCCGGCGGCCCGCGCCTGCGCACGCGGCTCGAGCCGGGGGCCGCGGGCCCGCCCCTGCACCTGCACCTTGGTTTTGACGAGACCTTCGTGGTCAAAGAGGGCGAGCTCATCCTGCGGGTGGGCGATGAGGACCGCCGCGTCGGCCCGGGCGGGCGGGTGACCATCCCGGCGGGCACCCCGCACGCGCCCCGCAACCCGGGGTCGAGCCCGGTGATCATCGAGCACGACCCGGGCGCGCCGAGCATGTCGGCGGAGTTTGGGGCGGCGCTGCCCGGCCTCTACGCGGCGATGGACGCGGCGGGCGCCGCTGACCACCCGCTGGTGCTGCTGCACCTCTCGGCGCAGGCCCCGGCGGTCGACACCTGGCTGGTCGGACCGCCGCTGCCGGCCCAGCGCGGGCTGAGGGCGCTGCTGCGGCCGCTGGGGCGCCTGTTCGACCCGGCCGGCTGAGCGTCGGCTCAGGCCCCGGCCGCCTCGGCGGGGGTCAGGCAGGTCAGCACGTCGACCGCGTGGATGGGCGCCATGTCGCCGGCCATCAGCGGCTGGATGGCCGCGTAGACCGCGCGCTGCCGCGGCATCGCGCGCTTGCCCTCAAAGCTCGGCGAGACCACCCGGATCACGAAGTGGCCGCCGCCGCCGCTGACCTCGACCTCGGCGTCAGGGAGGGCTTCGAGGATGCGGTCACGGGCGTCGGAGACAACGTCGCCTGCGTAATTGTGGTCGTGCATGGTGCGCTCCGGGGGCAGGGGTTCGGCGACGGATAACGCGAGGGAGAGGGCCGGCACGCCGCAGCGGGGCTGTCGGCCCGGTGTCAGCCGCGGCCCGGGGACCCGCGCCTGTGGCAGACTCTCTGCGACCCTCCCGCCCCCGGTGCCCCCGATGACCCGCCTCGACCGGCCCCTGCGCGGGCCCGCGCCCGCCCTGGCCGCGCTGCTGCTGTTGGGCTGCTCCAGCCCCTTCCCGTCGGCGGGCGGCCCGCTGGGCAAGGGCCCGGGCGCCGACGCCGAGGCGGGCGGCGACGGCGGCCAAGACGGCGGTGACGGCGACGGATCGGGGGCGGCCCCGCTCACCTTCGCCCCCGCGGCCTTCTCGCGCCTGACCGCCCGCCAGGTCCAAAACGTCCTCGACGACCTTTTCCCCGACGCCCGCGCGGTGGCGCTCGAGGCCGACACCAACCCCTACTTGTTCACCAGCATCGGGGCCTCGACGACCAACCTCAGCGAGCAGGGCGTCGAGCTGCTCGAGCAGGCCGGCTGGCAGGTGGCCACCGAGGTCTTCGCGGACCCGGCCCGGCGGGCCGAGGTGGTCGGCTGCGCGCCGGCCAGCCCGGGCGACGCCTGCGTGGCGGCCTACCTCGAGCGCTTCGGGCGCCGGGCCTGGCGCCGGCCGCTGACCGCGGCCGAGCAGGCGCGCTGGCTGGGCGTGAGCGTCGATCTCGCCGAGGGTGACCCCTGGGTCGGCCTTCAGTTCGCGGTCGCGGGCATGCTGCAGTCGCCGAACCTGCTCTACAAGCCCGAGATCGGCGCCCCCGACCCCGACGACCCGAGCCGCCTGCTGCTCACCGACTGGGAGATCGCGACCCGGCTGAGCTTCCTGCTCTGGAACACCGGCCCCGACGAGCAGCTGCTCGACGCGGCCGCCGCCGGGCGCCTGCGCAGCCCCGAGGGCCGGGCCGCCGAGGTCGAGCGCTTGCTCGCCGACCCGCGCGCCGACGAGGCGATCTCGGTGTTCCTGGCCGAGTACCTCGATCTGGCGCGCCTCGACCGCGCTGAGAAGGACCCCGGCACCTACCCGGGCTTCACGCCGACGCTGAAGGCGGCCATGCGGGCCGAGGTGCTCCTGCTGGCCGACGAGGTGGTGAACCGCCGCGACGCCGACCTCCGGCTGCTGTTCTCGCAGCCCCGTGCCTACGTGAACAGCGAGCTGGCCGCCCACTACGGCATCGAGGCCGAGGGCGCGGGCCCGATCACCTTCGTGCCCGTCGACCTGCCCCCCGAGAGCGGCCGCGCGGGGATCTTGAGCTTGGGCGCCTTTTTGAGCATGAACGCCCACCCGGTCGACAACTCGCCGACCCTGCGCGGCAAGTACGTGGTCGAGCGGCTGCTCTGCCTGACCGTGCCGCCGCCGCCCGCGGACGTCGACACGGCCATCGAGCCGGCGACCGACGAGGCCCGCACCCTGCGCGAGCGCCTCGACCAGCACCGCGCCGACCCCGCCTGCGCGGCCTGCCACGATCTCATTGACCCGCCCGGCTTCTTGTTCGAGAACTTCGACGCCACCGGCCGCTGGCGCGACCTCGACAACGGCTACCCGATCGACAGCAGCGGCTCGCTGCTCGGGGTCTCGCTCAGCGGGGCCGCCGACCTGGGCGCGCTGCTCGGCAGCCACGAGCAGGTGGCGCCCTGCGTGGTCAAGCAGCTCTACCGCCACGCGCACGGGCGCCTCGACGTGGCCGCCGACCAGCCGAGCCTCGCCGCGCTCTCGGCGGGTTTTGTGGCCGACGGCCACCGGCTGCGGGGGCTGTTCCGGGATCTGGCCCTGCACCCCTCCTTCACCACCATCGCCGCCCCGGAGGCCCGATGAGCGGCCCCCGCTCGCTGCTCCGGCAGCCCCTCTCCCGCCGCGCGGTCCTGCGCGGCGCGCTCGGCGGGGCCGCGGTCGGCCTCGCCCTCCCCCCGCTCGAGGCGATGTTCTCGGCGCGCGCCCACGGCGACACCAGCGATCTGGGGCCGATCTTCGGCGTGTTCTTCTGGGCGAACGGCCTGCCTTGGCACGGCGGTCACGGCAGCCTGCAAGCGGCGGTCAGCAGCGGCGACCGCTGGACCCCGGCGGCGACCGGGGCCGGCTACGCGCCGTCTGAGCTGCTCACCCCGCTGGCCCGGCACCAGGTCAACGTGATCACGGGCTTAGAGCCGCGGACCGAGATCCCGGCCGCGCCCGACGGCCAGAGCGACGGCCACATGCGCGGCTTTATGGTCGCGCTGACCGGGGATCGGCCGCGCAGCGAGGGTTTTGACCACCCGAGCCACACGCTCACCGCGCTGCGGCCGAGCATCGATCAGGTCGTCGCGCGAGACAGCCGCTTCTACGCGCGCTTCCCCTCGGCCTACCGCAGCTTGGAGCTCGGCGTCTCGACCGCCCGGTTCCATGAGTATGGCCACTGGAACAACATCTCGTACAACGGGCCCGACGCCATCAACCCCGCGACCCTGGATCCCGGCCGGCTCTACGACCTGCTGTTTGGCCGCGAGGTCGGCGACCCGACGCTGGGCAAGCGCGGTCTCCTGCTCGACGCGGTGCTCGCCGACGCCGCCGAGCTGCGCGGCCGGCTCGGCGCGGCCGACCAGATCCGCCTCGACAACCACATGGAGCACCTCTTCGAGGTCCAGCGGCGGCTCTCGCTCAGCGACCTGCGCTGCGACCCGGGCGGCGGCGCGCCGGGCAGCAGCGACGACCTGCTGGTCCAGACCCGCGCCATGTCCGAGCTGCTCGCGATCGGGCTCTCGTGCAACGTGACGCGGGTGTTCAGCTTGATGCTGAGCTCTCCGGCGAGCACGCACGTGTTCACCAACCTCGGCGTGCGCTCTGACATGCACAGCGTCTGCCACGCCGGCGACTACGAGGCCGTGCGCGCCATCACCGCCTACCAGATGGAGGCCTTCGCTCTGCTGCTCGACGCGCTGGCCGCCGAGGTCGACCCCACCGGCGCGAACCTGCTCGACCGGGCGCTGATCTACGGCACCAGCGAGTACGGCGAGGGCTACCAGCACGACGTCAAAGAGTTCCCGATGGTGCTGGCCGGGGGCGCCAACGGCGGCCTCGTGCGCGGCGTGCACGTGCGCGCGCCCGGGTCGAGCATCAGCGAGGCCCAGGTCACGGCCCTGCGGGCCATCGGCCTCGAGACCCCGTCCTTCGGCTGGAACGGCGGCGAGGCCACCGCCGGCTTCCCCGAGCTGCTCGCGTGAGCGGGATCGCGCCCCGCGCGCTGCTCACGGCGCTGCTGCTCGTCGGCTGCGGCGGCGGCGGGCTCGCCATCGCGCCGGGCCCGACCAAAGACAGCGGCGCTGCGGCGGCCGACGGCGGGCGCCCCGACACCGGGCCGGGCGGCGGGCGGCCGGACAGCGGCGCCGGTGGCGGGTCGGGTGAGGGCGCCTCGCTCGACTGCCCCGACGCCGAGTGTGACGGCGAGTGCGTCAACCTCAGCACCGACGCCCGCCACTGCGGCGGCTGCGGGCGCACCTGCTGGGCCGGCGAGGCCGAGGCGGCCTGCGTCGACGGCGTCTGCGCGCTGGTCGAGTGCGCGCCCGGCACCGGCGACTGCGACGGCGACCGCCTCAACGGCTGCGAGACCGCGGTCGACTGCGCCGAGGGCGGGGCCTGCGCGACGACCTGCGGCAGCACCGGCACCCAGGGCTGCGCCGACGTCTGCGCGCCCACCTGCGCCCCGCCGGTCGAGGTCTGCAACGCCCAAGATGACGACTGCGACGGCGCTTGCGACGAGGACGCGCTGGCCGGCTGCCGGGCCAGCCTCTACCGCAGCAGCGGCGCGACCGGGCACAACTACGGCCGCGACCTCGCCGAGGTGGCGAGCTTCGGCCACACCGTCGAGAGCAGCGTCTACTTCTACCTCTACGTGGCCGAGGCCCCCGGGCTGGTGCCGCTCTACCGCTGCGACAAGGGCGGCGGCCGGCGCTTCCTCACCGCCAGCAGCTCGTGCGAGATCGGCCTGCCGGTCGACCAGATCCTCGGCTGGATGGCGCCAGGCCCCACCTGCGGGGCGGTGCCGCTGCACCGGCTGTACAGCAGCGCCGCCAACAACCACTTCTACACGCTGAGCGCGG
>JBJONS010000635.1:0-3343 GCA_046051725.1 Pseudomonadota bacterium
ATGCGAAAAAGGCCGAAACCCATGCCGGTGAGACCGGTGTAGCAGACGTGGCTCGAGAGCCCGTTGAGCACGCCGCGGAGGAAGCTCAGCTTGAGCATCCCCTCGGTTCCGCCGCCCCCGCTCGCTGCGTTGACGTAGTACATGATGTTTTCGAGCCAGGCGAAGCCCAGGCCGACGACCGCGCCGTAGATCATCCCGTCGAGCACATGATCGAAGTGCCGGCGGAACAACATAAAAATGAACAGCACCGCTGCGCCCTTGGTCAGCTCTTCAATGAAGGGCGCCGACATCGAGGCGGTGAGCTGCTCGGCGATGCGGGGGTCGGCGATAAAGCCGCTGGCCAGCAGCCCGACGGTGGTGTTCACCACCAGCGAGATGGCGGTCGCGACCACCGCGCCCCACAAGAAGGCGGTCCCGATGAGGAACAGCGGGTTGCGCCGGTTGCGGTCGGTCCAGATGAGCAGCGCGCCGTAGGGGCCGGCGGTCGCGGTCGCCAGCACCACGGCGAGCAGGAAGACCCACGGGCCCTCGGCGAAGCTCAGGGCGTTGACGAAGGCCGAAAACAGGAGGCACGCCGCGAAGAAGGCCAACAACAGGGCCATGCAGCCGTAGCGGAGGAGCCAGCGGTCGGGGCGGCGGTGCAGCGCGGGGGCCTGGGCCACGGGTGCTCCACGGAGCGAGGGGACGGTGCGCGGTCTGGTGTACCACCGAAGCCCAGGGGGGCGCCGCCGGCCGGTCCACAGAGCGTGCCCGGCCACGCGCATGTCGGCCGGCGCGGCGGGGTGCGAGCCGCTCGCGGCGGTGGGCCCGCCGGGCTACCCTGCGGCCATGGCCTTGTTTCCCATGCGCTCGATCAAGGTGCCCATCGTGATGGGCGTGATCGCGGTGCCGCTCACCATCGCGGTCTTGGTGGGCTGGATCCTCGTCCTGGTCCGCAACCCGGGCGTGAGCGAGCAGGTCGCGACCCACACCTGGCTGCTGGTCGCGGGCATCCTGAGCCTCGCGGTGATCTTGACCGTGCTGGTGTTGTTCTCGGTCTTCCTCTCGCGCGAGATCCGCGAGAGCCAGCGCCAAGAGCGCTTCATCGACTCGGTCACCCACGAGCTCAAGAGCCCGCTGGCGGCGCTCAAGCTCTTCGTCGAGACCCTCGACCGCCGCGATCTGGACCCGCAGCAGCGCTCCAAGGTCTACCGGATGATGCTCGAAGACATCGACCGGCTCGGCGCCTTCATCGATGACGTCCTGCGCGCCAGCCGGGTGGGCTACGACGGCGACCGCGCCTTTGAGCGCGTGCCGATCGCCGAGCTGGCCGAGCGCGCGGCTGACCGCGTGCGCCAGCGGCACGGGGTCAGCGTCGAGCAGCTGCGGGTGACGGTCGAGCCGGCCGCCCTCGAGGTGGTCAGCGACCCGACCGGCCTCGAGACGGTGCTGCGCAACCTGCTCGACAACGCCGTCAAGTACAGCGACAAGGACGTCTCGGTCACGCTGCGGATCGAGCGCACCCGCCGCGACCGGGTGCGCTTCGAGGTGAGCGATCGCGGGATCGGCATCCCGCCCGAGCACCTCAAGCGCGTGTTCGAGCGCTTTTACCGCGTCCCCGAAGAGGACGTGAAGCGCCGGCGCGGCACCGGGCTCGGCCTCTACGTCGCCGCGGCCATCGTGCACAACCTCGGCGGGCGGCTGTCGGCGGCCTCGGCCGGCAGCGGCACGGGCACCACGATGCGCTTTGAGCTGCCGCCGCGGGCGCTCTCGCCGCAGGGGGCGTCGGCCTCCGCTCCGCCGTCGACCTGAACCGCCGGCCCGGCGGTACGCTGCTCCCGGTGGGCCCGCGCCCGCGCCCCTCCCCGACCGAACGCCGCCCTCGCTCCCACCCCGAGAGGCCCCCGTGACCGCCGCCGATCGCCTGCTGATCGTTGAAGACGAGCGCCACCTCGCCGCCGGCCTCAAGCTCAATTTTGAATTTGAGGGCTTCGAGGTCGACACCGCGGGGACCAGCCGCGAGGCGGCCGCGCTGCTGGCCCGGGCCGAGCCCTACGCGGCCATCGTGCTCGACGTGAGCCTGCCCGACACCGACGGCTTCACCTTCTGCCGGCGGCTGCGGCGGGCGGGCAACTACACCCCGGTCATCATGCTGACCGCCCGGAACCTCGCCGAAGATCGGGTCGAGGGCCTCGAGTCGGGGGCGGATGACTACCTGACCAAGCCCTTTGAGCTCGACGAGCTCATCGCCCGGGTGCGGTCGCTGCTGCGCCGCCGGGCCTGGGAGGCCGCGCGGACCGCGCCAACCACGGCCACCCTCATGCGTTTTGGAGCGGCGTCGATCGACTTCGAGCGACACGAGGTCCAGGTGGGCGAGCAGAGCCTGCGGCTGACCCACCTCGAGCTCGACTTGCTGGCCTACTTCGCCGAGCATCCCGGCCGGGTCATCAGCCGCGAAGAGCTGCTTGAGCAGGTGTGGAAGTTGCGGAACTATCCGAACACCCGCACCGTCGACAACTTCGTGCTGCGGCTCCGCCGCCACTTTGAGCCGGACCCGGCGAACCCGATCTACTTCTTGAGCATCCGCGGCGCCGGCTACAAGTTTGTCCCAGAAGGCTCCGCGCAAGCGTGAGCGCCGCGCCGCTGCGTCGGCAATTACCGAACGATGACCGGCGCGCGCAGGGCGATGACGGTCGGGCGGGCCGCCTCCCCCTACAGTGGGCAGCGTGGGGCGAGGGCGCGCCAGCGCACCGGCGGCCGCGCCCGACCTCGGGGGAGCCATGCAGAGCAACATCGCCGAGAGCGCCGTCGCAGACGTCAGCCCAGGGGTGCAGGCCCCGAAGATCGCCGTGTGGCAGCCGGCCCACGTCGCGCGCTTCGCGTTCATGCACGTGGTGGGCCTCGGGGGGCCGCTGCTGGTCGGCACCTCGGTCCAAAGCTGGGCGGTCTGCGCGATCTTGTACGTCGTGCACATGTTTTTCGTGACCGCTGGCTACCACCGCTACTTCTCGCACCGCACCTTCGCCACCAGCCGGCCGGTTCAGCTGCTGATGGCCTGGATGGCCCAGAGCAGCGGCCAGCGCGGCGTCATCTGGTGGGCGCGGAACCATCGCCACCACCACCGCTTCTCGGACACGCCCGAGGACATCCACTCGCCGGTCCAGACGGGCTTTTTCCAGAGCCACGTCGGCTGGATCTTCGACGAGTCGATCCAATCCAACGCCCGCACGGTCTCCGACCTCGAGCGCTTCCCCGAGCTCGTCTGGCTCGACAAGCACTGGCTGGTCCCGCCGGTTGTCAACGGGCTGCTGCTGTTCGCCGCCACCGACCTGCAGACCGCGGTCAGCGGTTTTCTTCTCAGCAT
>JBJONS010000636.1:0-4041 GCA_046051725.1 Pseudomonadota bacterium
GACCGCGCTCGGGCTCACCTACGTGCTGCTCGTCGTGGCGCACCTGCAGCTCGTCGCGCCTGCCCACCGCGTGGCCTTGAGCGCCGCCGCCGGGGCGTCCGCGCTGGGCGCGGGGCTGATCCGCCTCGCCATCGCCCGGATCCCGGCCACGCTGCTGCCCCGCGCGCCGGACCTGCTCGGCGTGCTTTTGCTCATCGGCCTCGCGAACAGCGCGCACCACATCATCCGCACCGGCGAGCTCTGGCAGAGCACCAACCTGATGCTCGTGCTGCTCGGCGCGGCCGCGCTGACCTTCTCGTGGCGGGTGGTCATCAGCCTGTGGGCGACGGCCTGGGCTGCGTTCGGCCTCACCCTGTGGATCTGGTCCCCGCCGGCCGACGAGGCGACCCACTGGGCCTTCGCCCTGGCCATGAGCAACACGGTGGCCGTGGTCTCGGTGCGGGCGCGGCGCCGGCAGATCGACCGCTTGCTGCAGGCCGAGCTCGAGGCCAACCAGGGGCGGGCCGCGGCCGAGGCCCTCGCCCTCGACCTCGAGGCCGCGCGGCGCCGCGCGGTCGAGCTGGCAGGGCAGCGGGACGCGCTGATCGGCACGCTCAGCCACGAGCTGCGCAGCCCGCTCCAGGGGGTGCTCGGCGCGGCCGAGCTGCTCGGCCCGGTCGCGGCGACCCAGGCCCAGCGCCAAGCGGTGCAGACCGTGGCGACCAGCGGCGCGATGATGCTCCACGTCGTCAATCAGGTGTTGGAGCACGGGCGCGCCGCGCACGAGCAGGCCGAGCTGGTGCTCGAGCCCTTCCACCTGGGCGAGGTGCTCGACGAGGTCTTCGTCGTGATGGCAGACCGGGCCGCGGCGCAGCGCACGCAGCTGAGCTGGCGGCCGACCGCCGGCGGGCTGGGCCAGGTGCGGGGCGACCGCGCGCGGGTGCGGCAGGTGCTGCTCAACCTGGTCAGCAACGCGGTGAAGTTCACCGCCGACGGCCTCGTGCGGGTCGAGGTGGACCCGCCCGACCCTGCGGGCATCGTCGAGCTGCGGGTGATCGACACCGGGGTGGGCTTCGAGCCAGCGGTCGCAGAGCGCATCTTCGAGCCCTACCGGCAGGCCGGACCCGAGATCGCCCGGCGTTTTGGGGGCACGGGCCTCGGGCTCAGCATCTCCCGCAGCCTCGCCCGGCGCATGGGGGGCGAGCTGCGGGCCCAGGGCCAAGTGGGCGCCGGGGCCTGCTTCACCCTGCACCTCGCCCTCGCTGCGGCGGGGCCGGGCCTGCGCCCGCTCGCCGGCCACGCCTTGTCTCTCGCCGGCGAGGGCCCGCTGCACGCGGATCTGCTGGCGCGGCTCGTCGGGCTGGGCGCGGCGATCGTCCCGCCCCAGGGCGCCCGCCGCCACCTGCTGCTCCGCGGCCCGCGGGGGGCGGCGCGCCTCGTGGGACTGGGCCCCGATGGGGCGCAGACCCTGCGCACGCCCTGGTCGGACGCCGAGCTCGGGCGCCTCGCGCGGGGGGCTGGCCGGGGTGCAGAGGTCGCGGCTGCGGCCGTGCGCCCGCGCGGGGCCGGCGGCCTGCCGGTCCTGCTGGTCGATGACGCGCCCTCGGCGGTGCTCCCGCTGCAGCTCGCGCTCGAGGCCGCCGGGCACCGCGTCACCGTCGTGAGCTCCGCCGAGGCGGCGCTGGGGGTCTTGCGCCGCGCCGACGCCGACGCCGGCGCCCCGCCCGCCCTGGTCATCACCGACTTGCACCTGGGCGGCATGAGCGGCGAAGGCCTGGCCCGGGCCCTGCGCCTGCGCCGGGGCGCCCCGCAGGTCTGGGTCTTGACCGGCGATGCGCTCCCGCCGGGCGCGCTGTCCGCAGCGGGCGTCGAGCGGGTGCTGCGCAAGCCGGTCAGCCCAACCCTGCTGGCCGACGAGGTCAGCGCGCTGGCCGCCGTCCTGCGCGGGCGGGGCGCGGCCTAAAGCGCCGCCGCGCCGCGCCGCGCGCTCAGCCCTCGGGCGCGGCGGACCCGGGGGTGGCGAAGCGCCCGAGCGCGTCGAGGCTGAGCGGGTGGGGGAAGTGCGCGTCTGCGAGCCCGGTGATCGCGGCGGGATCGCCGCCGAGCAGCGCGGTGCGGCAGCGCCGCCCGGTCCTCCGCACCGCCGAGATCAGCTCCTCGCCGCCCATGTCCGACAGATCGGCCTCGGTGATGATCAGCTCCACCTCTTGATCGCGCAACAGCAGCAGCGCCTCGACCCCGCTGCCAACCCGCAGGGGGTTCATGCCGCGCCGGCGCAGCATCTTCTCGACGAGGCGACCCCGCTGCTGGTCGTGCTCCACGACGAGCACCGCGCGCCGCGGCGGCGCGCCCTCACTGTCGGACATGCCGTCCCCCTGGTTGTCGCGACGTGCGGCGATGCTTCCGCCGACGCGCGCGGGCCCTGAACACCGGCGGGGTATCGCGCGGCGCGGGGAGCAGGCGGCCCGATGCAATTGGGGTGGAACTGTCGGTCCGGCGGCCCACGGACCTGCGGGCCCGCGCCACGGGGGGCCTCAGCGGGCGGGCGCCGCGGCCCGGCGCGCCTCCGCCTCGTCGGACATCCGCACCAGCCCGCTGATCCGGATGAGGGGGAAGCCGAGGCGCAGCGCGTCGAGCTGCCCGGCCTCCCCGGTCCCCTTGACGAAGCCGACGTCGACCCGCAGGCGCTCGCTCATCCCGCGCAGGCCGTAGGCCACCGCGGCCAGCTCGCCGGCGCTGGCGCGCTCGTTGAAGACGATGGTCGGCACGATGATCTCGGTGGTCCAGACCAGGCTGCGGCCCAGCAGCAGATCGACCCCGGCCTCGCCGACCAGCGCGCCGCCGCGGCTGAGATCGACCAGGGTGCCGAGCGGCTGGCCGGCCCCGGTCCACGCGCTGACCCCGGCGTGCAGCGCGGCGCGCTCGGCCAGCGCCTCGCGGAGCCTGCCGCTGCGCTCCTCGGGGCGCCAGCTCAGGCCGAGCCCGCCCCCGAGCAGCCCCGCGCTGCGGTCCCGCGAGGCGAGGCGCGCGTAGCCCACGGTCGCCCGGGCGCTGGCGCGCAAGCGGGGGCGCTCGAGCACGCCGAGCTCGCCGGTGGCCAGCACCAGCGCGGGCCACTGGTCGTTGATGGGGATGAGCCCAGTCACGCCGATCTGCGCGGTGGGGGACAGCGCCGCTGCCCCGCCCACCAGCAGGCCGTCCGTGCTCACCAGCAGCTGCTCGCCGGCGCAGAGCGTGCCCGCTCGGTTGATCAGCAGGCCGCTCTCGCGCTGCAGGGGGCCGTCGGCGCAGGGCGCAGGGGAGGGGACCGGGGCCTCTTGCTGTGCGGCAGGGGGCCCTGGTCCACCGTCATCCGTCGGCGCGGCGAACGCGAGGGTGATCGCGAGGGCCGCCGCGGTGGTCACGCTCCGGCCAGCTCCGCGAACAGCGCCTCGACCCGCGCCCGGCCACGGAAGCCCCGCTCCTCGATCACCGCCTCGCCGTCGCGAAGGACCACCATCGTCGGGATGCCGCGCACGCCGAAGGCCGCGGCGAGGGCGCCCTGGCTGTCGACGTCGACCTTGCCGACGGCGACGCGGCCCGCGTAGGTCAGGGCCAGATCGGAGAGGATCGGCCCCAGCGCCTTGCAGGGCTCGCACCACGCCGCCCAGAAGTCGAGGATGATGGGGACCGGCGAGGCCACCGCCACGTCTTCGAAGTTCTCTTCGGTGATCTCGAGCAGGTGGGCGCCGCCCGCGCCGCGCTGGCCGGCGTCGCCGCCGAAGTCATCATCATCGTCGTCCGCCATTCGACCTCCGCCGCCGGCCATATCCGGTGGCCCGGCGCCCCGCGCGGCGCCCGAGGAGCGCCCGTGCCCCGCCCGCCGCCCGCCGCCCTGCCGCCCCGCGACCCCGCCGCCGAGGACCAGTTCGTCGCCGCGTGGCGCGACGCAGAGCCTGCCGATGAGGACCTGCTGGACGCCATCGTCGGCGCGCTGGACGCGGGCCGCCCGCGGCTCGGCGCGCGCCTCGTCGGCCTCTTGCCGCCGCAGGACGACGAGCCCCCCGTGATCGCCCGGGCCCG
>JBJONS010000637.1:0-23861 GCA_046051725.1 Pseudomonadota bacterium
AGGTCTCGGGCTCCTTCGGCAGCCGGCAAGAAGAAGCCCAGCGCCTCGGCCGCATCCTGCGCCCCAAAGACAAGCCCGCCATCTTCTACACGGTGGTCACCGCCGACACCAAAGAGCAGGATTTTGCTCTCAAACGGCAGCTTTTCCTCACCGAGCAAGGCTACCGCTACCACATCGAAGACCGCAAGGCGGTCTGAGCGGCGGGGCCCGCAGGGCCCCCGTCCCCGCCCCGTCCGCCTGACAACCGTCCGCCCCGCCGCTTAGGGGGCGCCCCCGCGCCCTCGTGCGCCGCGCCCGCCCGTGGACGCGCAGCGCCCTCCCCGTCCGCCCCTGCGGACCGCGCCCCAGGCCCGCTACAGCGGCCGCCCTGCCCCCTTCACCCGCGCAGGTCCACCCGACCCCGCGCGCCACGGCCCGGTTGACGGGCCCCGTCGAGAGTGCTGATGGCTCCGGATGAGCAGGAGAGACCCTTCCCCGGTTCTGATCGTCGTCGTCGCCGTCGTCGGCGGCGCTCCCGTCGGGGGCCGGACGGCGCTGAGCTCGTGGAGGGCGGCGAGGGCGCCGCGGACGGCGGAGACCGCGAGGGCGGCGACGGCGGCGACGAGGGGCCGGACGACGGCCCCGAAGAGCGCGTGCACGACGCGCCAGTGGCCCGGGTCGACGAGCGCCCTGGCGACCAGCGGGGGCCTGACGGCGGTCGTCCGCCCCGGCCGCCGCGCTCCGAGCGTGGTCGTGGCCGTTGGCGGGACCGGGAGCCCGAGGGCCCCCGGCCAGAGGGCGGGGCCGAGGCCCCGCAGCGGGAGTCCGGCGCAGAGCGGCCGCGGGCGGAGCGCCCGGACCGTCCAGAGCGCGCGGAGCGCCCGGACCGTCCAGAGCGGCAGGATCGTGCGGAGCGTGCGGAGCGCCCGGACCGTCCGCCGCGTCCAGAGCGCCCAGATCGGGGTCCGCGCCCCGAACAGGGGCGGCCCGAGCAAGGACGACACGACCAAGGCAGAGCCGGGCACGGCCGCCCCGACCAGGGTCGGCCCGATCACGGCCGCGGCGAGGCGAGCCGCGCCGAGCGGGGCGGCGCCGAGGGTGGCCGCTGGGACGGCGGCGGCAAGCACCGGGGCCAAGGCGGCCAAGCGACCCACCACAGCCCGCACACCGGCGGGGGCCACGCGGCCCACCACGGCGGCGGGGGCGGGCACGCCGGACCGCACGCGCAAGGCCAAGGATGGCGCGGTGAGGACCGTTTTGAGCGGCCACGGGGCCCACGCCCTGAGCCGCACCGCGGAGGACCGCCGCCCAAGGCCCGGCCGGGCCGGCCAGCCGAGCGCGCCGAGCGGGGCTGGGATCCCGAGGCCGAGGGCGACTGGACGGGCGAGGGCGACTGGGGCGCCGAAGGAGAGTGGGGCCGCAAGGGTCGCGGAGGCGGTGATCGCCCCCGCGAAGAGCAGCGCGTCGCCGTGGCCCTGCCCCGGACCGGGCGCGTCCCCCGCCGCAAGCTGGCCGTGCACCCCTCGCGGGGGCCCGTGCTCAGCGGCACCGCGCGCCGCCGCAAGCTGAGCAAGGGCGAGGTCGACGCCCTGGCCGACTACCTCAACCGGGCCAGCGACCAGATCGTCAACCAGCTCTACTCGGGCCTCGGCGGGCAGCCGGGCCGGCTCTCCAGCAAAGAGCGGATGATCCAGCTGACGGTGCGGGCGCTGGCGGTCGGGAACCGCTTGGGCGCGCTGATCCGGGGCCTGCACCAGCGCGACCGGCAGGCGCTCAGCCTGCTGGTGCAGTGCGGCGGCATCGGCCACCACGAAGAGCTGCGCCAAGAGCTCATCCTCTCGCTGGGGGGCAGCGAGCGCGAGTGGACCAAGGTGCTGGCGACCCTCGGCGACAAGGGCCTGGTCGCGGCCACTGATGAGCGGGACGGGGAGTTTTTCTACCTCATCCCCGAGCCGCTCATCCCGCTCATGCTCGAGCACCTCAAAGAGGACCTGATCCTCCCGAGTTTTGTGCACGACGACGTGCGCGTGGCCGACGAGCGCCCCTTCTGCCCGCCGATGGAGTTCTCGGTCATCTCGCTGGCCTCGTACATCTCGCAGCACCCGCCGCGGTTGACCCAGCGCCACGACATCTTCAAGGTCCACAAAGATGAGATGGACCAGTTCTTCCACCAGCTCTGGGCGCCCGACAGCGATCTGTTCAGCTTCCACATCGACTTCTTGATGATGCACGGGATGGTCGAGCTCAAGGGCGACCGTCTCAGCGTCAACCGGGCCGTGGTCGAGGAGTGGTTGGCGCTCGACGACAATGACCGCCGTGACCTGCTTTTCCTCTCGCTCGACAAGCGCTTCCCGCTGTCGGAGTGGGTGCTGTGGGCGGTCCACGATCTCGGCGGCCAGTGGGTCCCCGAGCGCCCGCTCCAGGCGCTCTACCGGCGCTGGCGGCGCGGCGAAGAGTGGCGCGAGCGCTTCCACAAGGATCTGTGGGCGACGCCGAAGAACGCCGGGGCCCGCGAGGCCTACGGCTTCACCCCGCTGATCAACGCCGGCATGCTCGAGCTCGGCGTCTGGGGCCAAGAGAAGTTCTACCGCCTGACGCCCCGGGCCCTGGCGACCCTCGAGGACGACGAAGAGCGGGACTTCACCCAGTTCTACCTGACCCCGAGTTTTGAGGTGATGGCCCCGGCGGGCTTGCCGGCCAGCATGCTGTTCCGGCTCGGCGAGCTCGGCGAGCTGACCGCGTGTGATCGGGCCAACACCTACAAGATCACCGAGGTCACCATCGAGCAGGCCCTCGAGAAGGGCTGGCGCCGCGACGACATCCTCGAGTTCTTGCGCGAGAACAGCCAGCTCGGCCTGCCCGACAACGTCGAGCACACCCTGCGCAGCTGGATGGGCCACCACGGCGACATCGAGTACCACGACGTGATGCTGCTGACGGTCCACCGCAGCCAGATCCGCCGGCTCGAGTCCAACCGCCGGCTCAAGCCCTTCCTGCTGCACCGCTTCGTGCCCGGGATGTACGCGGTCGACCGTACCCGCCAAGAAGAGCTCAACAAGCTCCTCGCCGAGCACGGCTTCACCCCGGCCAACCAGGTGCGGCGCTACCCCGACGACCCGCTGCAGGTCGACGCCCGCGAGCGCCTGCTCGGCCAGCTGGCCGAGGCCCGCACCGCCCGCGAGGATCTCGTGCAGCGCGGCCACGCCGCAGACACCCAGCCCGAGACCCTCTGCGCCGTCCCCGGCTCGGGCCACCAGGCCCGGCAAAAGAAGCGGAAGAAGGACGAGCTGCCGCCCCGCCGCAGCCCGCGCGAGGTGCGCGAGCTCTGCGACGAGGCCATCGCCAAGGGCCAGCACATCGAGATGCTCTACGTGACGCGCGACCAGCAGCGCAAGCTCGTGCGCATCGCGCCCGAGCGCGTGGCGGTCAACCAGGCCGGTCAGCAGGTGCTGGTCGCCCGGGACCTCGAAAAAGATGAGCGGCTGTCCTACCAGGTCGTGCAGATCGAGCGCATGGCCCTCTACAAGCCCAAGAAGTAGCCGAGGAGCCCCCATGCCCGCCGCCGTCGACGGACTCACATTTGAGCAGGCCATGGCCGCGCTGGACGCGACCGTGCGCCGCCTCGACAGCGGCGAGCTGCCGCTGGATCAGGCGCTGGCGGCCTTCGAAGAGGGCGTGCGCCTCCAAGCGCGCTGCCAAGAGCTGCTCGACCAAGCCGAGCAGCGCATCATCGAGCTGAGCCCCGCCGCCGAGGAGCAGGGCTAAGCCCCGTGGCGGGCGCGCGGCGCCAGCGTGAACAAGGGGCGCGCTCCGCCACACCCCCCTCTGCGCGGCCGCGCTCCCCGTCGACCTCGCGCGACAATTTGACCAGGTTACCGACCCCGAGGGCGCTCTCCGTCAGCGCCCACACCGCACCCTGCGCAGCGCCGCTCGCTTGGTGTATGGTCCCGCGCGCTCTGGGACCCCGAGGAGCCCCATGTTCGAGACCGTCGGCAAAGAGGACAAGCGTCCGCTGCGCGAGCAGCTGACCGCCATGGGCTTCTCCATCGGGATGTGGAGCAGCCTGATCGGCGCGCTCGTCGTCGCCGGTCGAGAGGTGGCCCAGGTCGTCGAAGAAGAGAAGCCCGTCGAGGTGACCTTCTACGACGCGGCGCCGCCGCCGCCGCCGCCGCCGCCCCCGGCGGGCGGGGGCAGCAAGCCCAAGACCGAGAAGAAGCCGAAGGACCCGGATCCCGAGCCGGTCGAGCCGGACCCCGACCCGACCCCGGACCCCGAGCCCACCCCGGCCCCTGAGCCCGAGGCCTCTCCCGAGCCCGCGGGCGTCGAGGGTGGCGTGGAAGGCGGCGTCGAAGGCGGCGTGGTCGGCGGTGTCGTCGGCGGCGTGATCGGCGGCCAGCTCGGCGGCCAGCTCGGTGGCACCGGCACCAAGGCGGTGCACTGGTCGGCGGTCACGGCGAAGAGCCGCACCATCCCCGACTACCCCGAGGCGGCGCGCGCGCTGGGCCTCGGCGAAGAGACCTGCGTCGTCAAGATGCAGATCGACGAGAAGGGCAAGCCCACCGAGGTCGCCGTCGAGAAGTGCTCTGCGGCCTTCCACGAAGAGACCCGCCGGGCCGCCCTGCAGTGGCGCTTCTACCCCTACAAAGAGGGGGGGAAGGCGATGCCGGCGAGCTTTACCTTGACGATCAAGTACCAGCCCAAAAAGTAGCGAGGACAGCGTGCAGTTCGATATCGTAGAGATTTGGGGCCAGGCCACCGGTCCGGTCAAGTTCGTCATCCTGACCATGGGCGCCATGGGCGTCGGCTCCATCTACGTCGCGCTCGAGCGCGCTTGGGCCCTCACCAAGGCCCGCAACCAGTCCCGCGCGCTGGCGGGTGAGCTCGCCGGGGCCTTCGCCAAGGGCGACGGCGCCGCCGCGGTGCAGCTCGCCAACAAGCCCGAGTACAAGGACAGCTACCTCGGCCACCTGCTGGTCCCCGGGCTCAACGAGTTCCTGGCCCGCAAAGACCGGCACGGCATCGAGGCCGCCGAGCGCGCCCTGCAGCGCGTCTCGATCGCCGAGGACGCCTCGCTCCGCAAGGGGTTCGGCATCCTCGCGACCACCGGCGCGACCTGCCCCTTCGTCGGCCTCGTCGGCACCATCTTCGGCATCATCGGCGCCTTCCAAGCGATGGCCGACGGCGGCGGCGACATGGACAAGCTGCTGCTGCCGATCGCCGAGGCGCTCATCGCGACGGCCATCGGCATCGCCGTGGCCATCGTCGGCGTGTGGCTCTTCAACTTCTTCACGGCCAAGGTCGAGGCCATCACCCGGGACATGAACACCTCGGTGCTGGAGCTCATCGACTGGTGCGAGAAGCAGCTCATCGTCGACGAGCCCGCCACCAGCGCCAAGTGAGGCCACCGCGGGGCGCGGGGCGGCGTCGGCCGCCAGCGCCCCCGGACGGAGGACACCCATGGGAATGAGCATCGGGGGCAAGAAAGGTGGCCCCATGGCGGACATCAACGTCACCCCTCTGGTCGACGTAATGCTCGTGCTCATCATCATCTTCATGGTCGTCACGCCCGCGCTGACGGCCGGCGTTGACGTGCGCCTGCCCTCGGCCAAGTCGGTGGAAGAGGGGCAGGATCTCGGCCAGAACATCGCGATCGCCATCAAGAACGACGAGTCGGTCTACGTGGGCAATCTGCAGGTCCAGCCCGGCGAGATCATCCCGGCGGTCAACGACGAGTACAAGAAGGATGGGGCGCGCAGCCTCCTCATCAAGGCGGATCGCCGCCTCACCTGGAAGCAGGTCTACGGCGTCATGAACGAGCTCAACGAGGGCGGGATGAGCGTGATGCTCCTCGCCGTCGAGAAAGAGAAGGAGTAGGCCGTGGGCTTCAAGGTGGAAGGCGGCGGCGGCGGGGGCATGAGCGAGATCAACGTCACGCCGTTGATCGACATCATGCTCGTCATGCTCATCATCTTCATGGTCATCACTCCCCCGACCATCTCGCAGATCCAAGGCAAGCTGCCCGAGAACTCCGAGGAGGTCCCCGAGGACCAAGTCCCCAAAGACCAGCTCCTCGCGGCGGTCTGCAAGGACGGCAGCATCACGCTGAACCGGCAGGTCGTCACCCTCGAAGAGCTGGCCATCCAGGTCGAGAAGCGCATCGCCTCGACCGACAAGCTCATCTTCGTCGACGCCCACCCCGACGCTCCCTACGAGATCGTCACCAAGGTCATGGACACCTCGCGAGACAAGGGCGCCGAGAAGATCGGCATCGCCAAGCTCAAGACCGAGGAAGAGTTCCGCGCCTGTGACCCGATCACCGATGCGCCCGCGCCGATCGAGGGCGCCGCCCCGCCCGTGGTCGGCGGCTGAGCGCCCTCCCCTCGCCTGCTGGAGCGCCCGTGACCGCGGCCCCCGCCTTTGACTTCTCCGCCTGGGCCGCGGCCCACCGCGCCGCCCTTGATCCCCTGCTGGTCGGTGTCTTCGACGGGGTCTGGCCCGAGCGCCTGCGCCTCGCCTGCCGGTACCCCATCGAGACCGGCGGCAAGCGCTTCCGGCCCCTCGCGGTCCTGGCCGCCGCCGAGGCGCTGGGCGGCCCCGCGCCGCAGGGCGCGTGGGTCGGGGGCGTGGCCCTCGAGCTCATCCACACCTACTCGCTGGTCCACGACGACCTGCCAGCGATGGACAACGACGACCTGCGCCGCGGCCGCCCCACCGTCCACCGCGCCTTTGACGAGGGCACCGCCATTTTGGTGGGCGACGCCCTGCTGACCGAGGCGCTCGGCCACGTGGCGCGGGCCGGCCTGCCGCCCCAGCTCGCGGGCGCGCTGCTCGTCGAGCTGGCCGGCGCGGCCGGCGCCCGCGGGATGATCGCCGGCCAGGCCGCCGACGTCGGCATGGACGGCGCGATCACCGAGGTGGACGCGCTGCTGCGGCTGCACGCGCACAAGACCGGCGCGCTCATCCGCTGCGCCGCCCGCATCGGCGGCCTCGCCGCCGGCGCCACCGACGTGCAGCTCGCCGCGCTGGACCGCTACGGCGCGGCGATCGGCCTCGCCTTTCAGCTCGCCGACGACGTGCTGGACGCCGATCAGGACGCCAAAGAGGGCGGCCCGCCCTCCTACGTCAAGCTGCTCGGGGTCGACGAGACCCAGCGCCGGGCCCGGGCCCTGCTCGACGAGGCCCTCGAGGCCGCCGGCACGCTGCCCGCCCCCGCCGCCCTGCAGGCGCTCGGCCGCTACACCGTCGAGCGCGAGCTCTGATGGCCGGCGGGCGGGGCGCGCCCAGCCCCCGCGCGCCCCGGGTCCGCCTCGACGCCCTGCTGGTGGCGCGGGGCTTGGCCGCCGACGCGCGCGCGGCGGGCGCGCTGCTGCTGGCCGGCGCGGTGCTGGTCGACGACGCGCCGGCGGACAAAGCCGGCGCGCAGGTGCGGTCCGACGTGCGCCTGCGCCTGCGCGGGGGACCGCCCGAGCCCTTCGTCAGCCGGGCGGGCCGCAAGCTCGACCAGGCCCTTGACCACTTCGGGCTGCGCCTCGACGGCGAGGTCGTCGCCGATCTGGGCAGCAGCACCGGCGGCTTCGTCGACTGCGCGCTGCGCCGCGGCGCGCGCCTCGTGTACGCGATCGACGTCGGCTACGGCCAGCTCGACTGGGGGCTGCGCCAAGACCCGCGGGTGGTGGTCATGGAGCGCACCAACGTCCGCACGCTCGACGGGCTGCCCACCCCCGCGGGGCGCATCGTCGGCGATCTCAGCTTCATCTCGCTGCGGCTGATCCTGCCCGTCCTGCGCCGGCTCGGCGCCCCCGCTGGCGAGGCCTGCCTGCTCATCAAGCCGCAATTCGAGGTCGAGCCCGGCGCGCTGGAGGCCGGCGGCCGCCTGCTCGATCCCGCCGCCCGGGCGGCGGCCATCGCGGCGGTGCTCGCCGAGGCCGAGGCCGAGGGCTTCGCGGTGCTCGGCACGGTGCCCTCGAGCGTGCCCGGGGCCAAGGCCGGCAACCTCGAAGAGCTGGTGCACCTGCGGTGGGGCCCAGCATGACGCGGACCGCGCCCCCCGCGCGCTGGGCGCTGCTGGCCTTGATCGCCTGCAGCGAGCCGCCGCCGGCCCCGCTGCCGCCGCCCGCGCTCGCCGCGCCGCTCGTGGTCCAGCGGGTGCGCCACGGCGCCGTCGACGGGCTGCTGGTGCGCCGGCAGGGGGAGCCCATCGACGGAGATGGCCTGCTGCTGCGCGTCCCCGCGATCAGCCCGCCGCCGACCGCGCTGCTCGAGGGGGCGCTCGGCGACCACGCCCTGCTCCTGGCCGTCCCGCAGGCCGTCGATCCGGGCCCGGCCCTGGGCTACCTCCGCGGGGTGCCCGGGATCCGCGGCGCCACCACCGCTTGCGCCCCCTCCCCGTGCGCCCCCTGAGCCCTCGGGTTGAGCGGCTCCCCTGGCCAGAGGCCCCATGTCCCTGCGTGATCAGCTCCGGTTCCTCGTCGGCCTCAGCCGGGGCCTCGCGCGCGGCAACAGCCTGCCCTCCGCCGGCCGCCAGCGCCCCGCCGCCGCGCCGGGCGGGACGGTGCCGCCTCCGCCGCCCCCCGCCGGCAACCAAGCCTCCGCCTTTGCCGTCGCTGAGCACCACCTCCCCCTGGTCGGCCTCGCCGCTCCCCTCCGCCTGCTGCAGCTCAGCGACGTGCACGTCCGCGGCCCGGGGCGCTGGCTCGACCGCCTCCTCGCCTTCACCCAGACCCTGCCCGAGGCCGATCTGCTCGTGCTGACCGGCGATCTGGTCACCAAAAGCTGGACCGCCGAGAGCTGGCGGGCCTTCGCGCGGGCGCTGCCGCGGGCCCGCCTGGGCACCTTCGCGATCCGCGGAAATTGGGAGCACTGGTGCGGCGCCGGCGGACCCGACTGGGAGGCCCTGCTCGCCGAGGATGGCGTGCAGCTGCTGCACAACCGCGCGGTCGAGGTGGGCGGCGTCGAGCTGCTGGGCCTCGACGACGCCCTGGCCGGCGCCGCCGACTGGACGCTGCTCGACCGGCCGGCCGCCCTGCCGCGGGTCGTGCTCAGCCACTGCCCCGACACCTTCCCGCGCATCGCCGCGCGCGGCGCGCCCCTGGTGCTGGCCGGCCACAGCCACGCCGGCCAGGTGCGCCTGCCGCTGATCGGCGCGCCCTGGCTGCCCAAGGGCACCGGGTCGTGGGCCGCCGGCTGGTACAGCGCGGGCCAAAGCCAGCTCTTCGTCTCGGCCGGCCTCGGCTGGAGCATCGCGCCGGTGCGGGTCGCTTGCCCGCCGACCGCCGACCTGCTGCACCTCTGGCCGCTGCCCGCCGAGACCTGAGCGCCCGCCGGCGCACCGAGAACAGCGCGCCCGCCGGCTCGCCGAGAACAGCGCGCCTGACGCTGTGCTCAGAAGCGCCAGCGCATGTAGACGTCGGCGGAGGACTGGCCCTTGTCGCCGGTCACCATCTCGGCGTACATCCGGCGGGTGATCAGCCACTCGAGAGACACCGCGAAGATGTTGTCCTCGTCGTCGGTGGTGTTGTGGCGCTCGAGCGAGAGCAGAGTCTTGTCGGACAGCGGCAGGCCGACCCGGACCGCCTCGCCGTCGAACTCGATCTGCCGCAAGAAGTTCGAGCCCAGCGCCCCGCTGATGCTGTTGCCCGCGGCCATCGCCAGCGCCGAGGCCAACATGCCCGCGCCGGCTTGGCCTTCCGAGTCGGCCAGCTCCGACGCCGGCTTCCCGAACAGCAGGATCGAGATGATGTCGGTCTGGTCGGGGTAGTCCTCGGACTGGAACGCGATCCCCATCTCGTCGACCGAGCCGGTGATCGCCGCGGCGACGTCGCCGTAGGCGCCGGTGTGCCGGACGGCCTTGATGTCGAGCTGGGGGTTGGCGTAGTCGGCGCCGAGGAAGGACAGCGTCCCGCCGGTGAGGTCGAAGGTCGACCCCATGATGCCGACGGTACCGCGGGGCAGCTCGACCTGGCCCGAGAGGCTGGGCTGGCCGTCCTTCACGCCGAGGACCAGCTCAGGCGAGGTCAGCTCGAGGTCGACCGCCGCGGTCGACAGCTTGGCCGCCGCCGCGCCGGCGTCGGCGTAGGTCGGGATGTCGGCGATGAGCCGCAGGCCGCGGTGCAGGTCGATCTTCAGCGCGATGTCGAAGGACTCCCAGGCCGAGGGCCCGCCCTCGCCCGCGCGCCGGGGCGCCCCCTCCGCCGCCTCGTCCTCCCGCCGCACGCGCACCCGCGGGTCGAGAGCGAGATCGCTCGACGCGAGGAAGACATCGTCGTCGAGGGCGATCTGCCCCTCGATGACCTCGACCTTGCCCTTGACCGCCAGCGCCGGGAAGTCGCCCTTCACCGTCACCTTGCTGTCGACCCGCAGCTCGGCGCCGTCGGTCGCGCTGAGCCAGAAGCCGTCGGCGTCGACCTTCAGATCGGTCTGGGTCGGCGCCCAGTCGGCCAGGGCGACCCGGCCGCTCAGCTTGAGCGCGCCCTGGCGCCCCTCGGTGGCGAGGCCCTGGCGCGGGGTCGAGCGGACGCTGATCTCTTGGATGTCGACCGCGTCCTTCTCGAGCCCGAGATCGAGGGTGACCCCGTCGTAGCGGACCCCGGTGGCCTGGGCGGCCAGGGCCCCATCGGCGAGCTGCAGACGCAGGTGCGGGCGGGGATCGGCCAGCGAGCCGTCGATCAGGCCGGTGAGGCGCAGCCGCCCGGCGGTCTCGCCCACGCCGTCGACCAGGCCCTCGGCGGCGGCGATCGGCAAGCCGGCGCCGTCGAGCCGCAGCGCGAGGCCCTCGCGGCCCAGCTCTTGGCCAGCACCCTTGTCAAGATCGATGACCAGGGGCACCGCGCCCTGCACCGACAGCGAGCCGCCCTCCGAGAAGCCCATCAGGCCGTCAATCTGGTAGCCATGCTCTTGGGGCAGGATGAGCAGGGTGGCTTGCTCGAGCCCGACCTTGCCGACCTGACCCTCGACCCACAGCAGGCCGCCCTGCACCACCGGCCGCAGCGGCGGGCCGGCGATGTTCAGGCCGCCGGCGATGCGCCCCGACACCCCGCGGGGGACGCTGACGAAGGGGTCCAGCGTCGCGATGGGGATGTTCAGCGGCACGACCGAGAGCGAGACGTCCTTGATGAAGGTGCTTGGCTCCATCTCGGGCATCGGCCCGCCCGAGAACAGCCCCGACATCAAGGCGTTGAGCTCGGTCTTGGCCGCGCCGCTGATCTGCACCCGGCGCTGCAGGCCCTCTTCGACCCCGCCCTCGAGCACCAGATCGCCGTCCTCGCGGTCGATCACGAGATCGAAGCGCAGCCGCTCGCCCTGCTGGCCCGCGGGCAGGCTGGCGGCGGCGACCAGGCCCAGGTCGGGGTCGCAGGCCGGGCCGTCGATCTTGGCGGCGGCCGACAGGTCGACGTCGGGCGCGTCGACCATCGGGAAGACCTTGCGGAAGCGGGGCAGCGGCCCCGGCGCGATGAGCGCCTCGAGCTTGACCTGCTCGTCGCAATTGAGCTGCGGCCGCCCCTCGACCCACAGCAGCGGCACCCCGCCCTCGGCCGCGGCGAGCAGCCCGTCGGGCCCGCCGACCCGGGCCACCAGCGCCGGCTGGGTGATCGGCCCCTGGATCTCGGCGTCGACCTCGAGGGCCTGGGCGTAGCCGGGGTAGCTCACGCCGCGCAGGGCGAGGGCCAGCCGGCCGGACATCGCGCCGCCCTCGTCTTTGAGGCGCACGTCCATCGAGGCCTTGCCGTCGAGGCCCTCGACCGGCGAGGGGCCGTCCTTGGGCGCGGCGACGAAGAGCTTGAAGACCTCGGCGAACCAGGCGAGGTTCACGTCGCGCAGCTGGCCCTCAAAGTCGGTGCCGTCGCGCTGGTCGGGGACGAGGCTGCCCTCAAGATCGACGGAACCCACGTCGCTCTGGATGTGCAGCACCACGTCCTTGGCGCCGCCCTCGACCAGCTTGAAGGTCACCGGGGCGGTGGCCCGCAGGGGGTGCTCGTCGGTGGGCGCGAGCACCAGGTCGTCGATGCGCCACTCGCCGCTGAGCAGGTCGCCCTGCACCTTTCCGCCGAACAGCGAGGCCTCACCCCGGCGGGCGAGGTCAAACTCGATGACGAGGCGCTTGCTGTCGCTTCCGTCCTTGGGATCGCGGAACGCGAAGCCGATCGCCCCGCCCTCGGCCGGGTAGCCGGCGGTCCCGAGCAGCAGCTGGCTCATGTGGAGCTGGCCGAGCGCCCACGGCTCGCCGCTGCGGTCGACGCCCGCCCGCAGCAGCTGGCCGCGGCTGTCGATGCGCTCCATCCGCACCGCGCCGTCGCCGACCGAGAGCTGGTCGAGCGCGACGGTGGTCTCGACGCTCACCACCGGGCCGGCGACCTCGGCGCGCCAGCCGAGCGCGAGCTGGCCGACCTCGGCGCCGGGCGTCTTGAGCCCGCGCAGCGCGGTCTGGCCGGCCGCCTTCACCGCGCCGCTGTCCAGCGCGACCTGGGCCTCGATGGGGCCCGTCAGCGCGCTGAGGCTGACCTGGTCGGCGAAGCCGAACGCGGTGAGCTCGACGTCACCCTCGACCTGGGCCTGCCCCGCCTTGCTCCACGACGAGACGGTGGCCCGGCCGTCGAAGCGCAGGGCGCCGCGCAGGTCCTTGACCCCAAAACGCGACAGCGCGCGGAGATCGCCGACCTCGGCGCGCAGGCGGGTGAGCGTGGCCCGCTCGCCGAGCGGCTCGATGGTGCCCTCGGCGCGGATGGTCGCCGCGGGGTGCACGGCCTCCAGCCCGTCAATCTGGACGACCCCGCCCTGGATGCGCCCGTTGAGGTTGAGCAGGCGCAGGGGCTCGCCCCAGACGACCTGGTCTTTGCTCTGCAGCTGGAAGCGCCCGTCGATCTGGTCGAGCGGCCCGAGCCCGGCGCCCTCGGCCTCGAGCCCGAGGTTGAGATGCACCGGCTGGGCCACCAGCGCGCTGATCTGGTGGAGGTCGAGCGAGCCGGTGGTGGCGCGGAGCCGCCAGGTGGGCCGCGCCGCGGCCAGATCTGCCCCGGCCTCGAGCGCCAGCGCGCCGCCGGGGGTCTGCACCGCGCCGGTCGCGACCAGGGCCGACAGCGGGCCGTCAAGCTGCAGGTCGAGGCCGAGATCACCGAGCAGCACGTCTTGCGCGGCGAGCTGATCGACGTCGGCCTCGGCGAGGCGCGGGGCGGCGAGGCGCAGGGCGAAGACCCGATCCTCTTGCTCGACGGCCTTGATCCCGCCGCTGAGCTGCAGCTCGCTGTCGCGGGCCCGCAGGCGCAGCCCGCCGATCTGCACCTCGCCGGCGTCGTAGCGCAGGTCGCCGGCGAGGCTGACCGGCAGGGGCAGCGCGGCGCCGAGCCCGCTCGCCTCATCGAGGCGGAGCTCCAGCCCGCGCAGGTCGGCCTGCTGGCCGGCCACCCGGGCCGATCCGCGGAGGGAGAGGCCGCCGAGCGCCACGTCGACCGGGGCGGCCGGATCGGTGGGGTCCTGGTAGCGCAGGCGGAGGCCGTCCACCGCGACGGAGCGCAGCTCGACGTCGGCGGGCACGTCAATCCAGAGCGCTCCGGGGGCGGCCGGCTCCGCGGGCGCGGCGGGCCCGTCGAGCCCGAGCGCCGCCACCACGTCCAGCGCGCCAGAGGGCAGCACGCGCAGGTCGACCACCGGATCGACGAGGCGCAGCTCTTCGATGACGAGGTGCTTGTCGGCGATCCCGCGCAGATCGTAGCGGATCGAGGCCTCACGGACGCCGATGAGCACCCGGCCCTCGGCGTCGCGCAGGGCGACCTCATCGAGCCGCAGCCCGGTGAACAGGTCGGTCTGCAGGCCGCCGATGGCCAGGCTGCCCGCGGGGATCGAGGGCGCGGCGGCGCCGAGCGCCTGGGTGCGCAGCCAGTCATTGCCGGCCGTCGAGCGCAAGAACAGGAGCCCGCTGCCCAGGCCGAGCAGCACCAGCCCGACGACGCCCCCCGCGCCGCCGAGCGCGAGGAGGGCGAGCCGGCGCGCGATGCGCCGGGCGCGGCCGAGGCGTGGAGCGGGCACTAAAAGGCCTCCGACAGCGAGAAGTGGGCACCGAAGCCGGGCTCTTTCGAGAACATCGGCTCATCGTCGAGGCGCCACGCCAGATCGAGCCGCACCGCGCCGATCGGCGAGAGGTAGCGCAGACCGCCGCCCACCGAGGGCAGGAGCGTGACCGGCAGGCCAGCCTGCTCGGGAGCCCAGAGCTGGTCGAAGGTCGTCCACGCGTTGCCGAGGTCCATGAACACCACGCCGCCATAGTCGCCGGCGTAGATCCGCACCTCGGCGGTGCCCGCGGCCGACACGAGTCCGCCGATCGGCAAGATCTCGGCCGCCACCTGGTCGACCCCCGGCGTGCCGATGCACTCGATGCCGGTGTCGGGGTCGCAGATGTAGGGACCGAGGTGGTTGCGCACCCAGCCGCGCACGTCGCCCGAGCCGCCCAGGTAGAGGCGCTCGGCGTAGGGCACGGTGGCGTAGGCCTCGTCGCCATAGGGCTGGATGAAGCCGCCGTTCAGCCGCAGCGCCAGCGCGCCCCGCAGGCCGTCGGGCAGCACCCGCCGCAGCGAGAAGTAGAAGCGCTGGTCACCCTTGAGGCGGACGAAGTTGAAGTCGCCGCCCAGCCACCGGCCGGCCTCGGTCAGCTCGTAGAGCCCGTAGCGGCCGCGGGTCGGCACGAAGAGGTCGTCGCGCGAGTCATAGGTGAGCTGCTGGCGCAGGGTCGTGAGCAGGTAGCGCTCGCGAAAGTCGAGGCCGAGCGGCGTCCGGCGGAACTCGCTCTCTTCGAGCGCGAGGTCGAGGTACTGGAAGAGCTGCAGCTGGTAGCTGCCGGTGAGCGTGATCCGGTCGGAGAGCTGGCCGCTGAGGCTCGGCGACCACTGCGGAGTCGCGAAGCGGTAGCCCTGCTCGACGCCGAGCTCGAAGGAGAAGCTGCTCGCGGCCCGCCAGGCGCGGATGGGCCAGTGCGGGAGGCTCAGCACCAGATCGCTGACCACGGTCGGCCCGCTGGTCGACAGCACCTCGTCGAGGCCGTCTTCGGTGACCTGGTCGATCTGGACCAGCGTCGTGTACCCGAGCTGGTTCTGCAGGTCGAGGCGCAGCAAGCGGTTGAAGAGGTTGACGTGCTGGAAGTCGGCCGAGACGTGCACGTCTTGTTTGCCCGACTCAAGCAGCAGGCCCGCGCCGGTCCGCAGCTGCCGGTACTTGCTGCGGCCGAGCTCGATGCGGACCGGGACCCGGTCACCCTCAGCCTGGTCGAGCATGGGGATGACGTTCACCACGCTAAAGACGCCGAGGCCGAACAGGCGGCGCTGGGTCGTGCTGATGTCGCTGACCCGGTAGGGCTTGCCCTCTTCGACCTCGAGCTCGGCGCGGATGAGCGCGTCGGGCACCCGCTCGAGCTTGGTGCTGCCGAGGTGGCTGATCGTGACCGGCCCGAACTTGCAGGTGGGGCCCAGCTCGGCCTCGACCAGGACCGTGGCGCTGTGGGCGGCGGCGTCGACCTCGGCCGCGGCCTTGACCTTGGCGAAGGCGAAGCCGCGCTCAAAAAGCTGCTCGCGGACGATGTCTTCGGCGGCGGCCAGATCGCCGGCCACCAGCACGCCCTCGGCCTGCAGAGGCACCTGGGCCTTGAGCGCGGACAGCAGCGGGCCGCCGAGCCGATCCATGCCCTTGTACTCGACCTTCTGGATGATGGTCGGCGCGCCGGGATCGACGTCCCCGACGATCTTGACGCGGGCAGGCGGGTCCCACCAGAGCATCGGCTTGCCGGACCGGGTGGTCCGCACCTCCCAGCCCTGGACCACGGCGTCGAAGTAGCCATGGTTGGCGTACCAGGCTTCGATCCGCCACGCGTCGAGCTCCAGCGTGTCCTTGTCGAGGTAGGTGCGCCGCTTGCCGGGGCGCAGCCAGTTGGCCGCCACGGGGTTCTGCTGGGTCTCCATCACCGCGCGGAGGGTGAAGTCGCCCTGACCGCTGAGCGCCCCGCCGTTGCCCACGATCTCAATGTCATCGACGGTGGGAGGCGCGAGCGGATCGGCCGGTGCCCGCTTGGCGCAGCCGACCAGGAGCCCGAGCACGACCCACGCGCGGGCCCGGCGCGCAGGGGAGCGGGCGCCGCGGGTCGGGCGGAGGGCGGCGGGCGCGGCGAGGGACAAGGCGCGGGTCTCCGGGGGCGGGTCCGCGGGCTGCGGTGGCGCAGCCGGGGGAGGCCCGGGGGCGACGGCTCCTATCCCGCGGCCGCCGGCCGCAGGGGCGCGGGGCGGAGAGAGAGCGCCGGGTCTGCGCCGGTTGACAGCGCCCCTCCTGCGCCGTTAGCCACCCCGGCGATGTCGAGCAGCAGGCCCCCCAAGGGCCCGCAGCAACACAGCACGGCGACCCGATCGGCACCCCGTCCAGCGACCTGAACGGTGGGCCAGACGGTGACCCGGGCGACCCGCTCGACCGGGGCGACGCAGACGGCCGCGCTCCAGGCGCCCCAGACGGCGTCCGCCCCGCAGGTCCCTCGCGAATCCCCCGCAGATCCCCCGCATCTCTCCCGACCCTCCCCCTACATCCACCCCGGCTCGCCCACCGGTCTCCGAGACCCAGCGGTAGAGCGGCAGACAGAGGCAGCCATGGCGAAGAAGAAGGGCGTCGCCCGCACGGTCATCCACCTCGAGTGCACCGAGAGCCGCCAGCTCGACGATGTCGGCGGCATCAGCCGCTACAGCACGACGAAGAACAAGAAGAACACCCCGGCGCGGCTCGAGCTGATGAAGTACAACAAGTACCTCCGCCGCTACACGCTGCACAAAGAGGTCAAGTAAGCCGCGCGCGCCGCCTCTTTGGGGGCGGCGTGGACAGCTCGCAGCGACCAGCGGGGGCCTCGGCCCCCGCGCTGCGTTTTGGAGCACGACGGCGGTGATCCGGCGCGCCCGTCGGCGGTGCAGACGCCCGGGGCCCGTCGCGCCGACGGCCCCGCGCCCGCGCACCGGAGCGCGCCGCCCACCGAGGCCCGACGAGGGGCAGCGGGGGACGGGCGCCGGTTGGCGCGAGCGGCGGGGCCGCTGCAGGCGGGCGGGGGCTTGGGCAGGAGCCGAAGGGCTTCGGCGTCAGGTTCGGGCGGGGAGGCTCGCCGGGCCGGTTGCCAGCACGTCAGGGTCAACACGTACAACGCCGCGGGCTGCGCGCCCACGGGCGTCTACGCTGCGCAGAGGCCAGGCGTGGACGCACACCGGCCACCACTCTGCAGCGGGGACGTCCCGAAGTGGGGGACAGTCCACCGCTTTAGAGCGGATCGTGGTGTTCCACGCCGCAGGCCCGGCGCGCCCCCGTTCTACTGAATGCACCGGCTGCGGTCAACGGGCCGGGAGAACACATCCGTTACGGTCCTGTATCGACCCACCAAAACACCCATTCAGCGCGGATCTGCATGGAGTCGGTCGCGGGCTGCCCCGGCTTGGCCGATCCGCGGGGCAGACGGGGCGCGCCCTGCCATGATCGATACGGGACACCCCATACACCTCAGCCCGGACCGCCGACGCGGCGCGCCGCGGCGGCCCGCGACCGCGCAGCGGCGAAGCCCGCGCAGGGGCCCACCGCCGCTCGTACGCGCGCCGCAGCCGGCCCGCGCACGAGCGGCGAGGCCAGCCGCGCCCCAGGGACGCTCCACCCCGCGCAGAGCGCGCGACCGCCGGCGGCGAGAGCGCCCGCCAGCGCTGCGCTCTCGCTCAAGTGACCACGGTCAACGGCCGGTCTGGCGCGCAGGCGCTGCAGGCCGCGCCCGCCCGAGCCCGACGAGCAGCGGTGGTGCAGCCACCCCGGGGCGCCGGTCGCCCGCGATCAGCTGCCCGAGCTGACGTCGGTGCCGTACTGCGAGCTGCCAAAGCGGGTCTGGGCCGGGTCGTCGACCCGCACGACCCCGCCGCGGGTGATCGAGACCACCCAGTCTTCGTTGCGGCCCTCGAAGCGGGCCATCTTGTTGGCGAAGACGACGTCGATGGCGCCTTTGCCGTTGAAGTCACCGCCCGGGTTCATGACGTAGCCGCGGGGGCTGATGACGATGCGGTTGGCGTTGCCGACGCCGGGGCCCACGAGGGCCTCCCACTCGGCGATGCCCACGTTGCGGGCGTAGTAGTTGCCCGCGCGATCCGAGAGATCGACGATGCCCTGCGAGGTGTCGTCGTCGCTGCCGTCCTCGATGCGGTCGGCCGGCAGGTAGTCCCAGGTGGTGCTCGCGTTCGAGCGGTTGCCGAGGCCCACCCAGTACTCACCCCCGGGGTTGGCCGGGTCGGTGAGCGAGGAGTCCGGGCTGACCAAGAAGACCGAGCACTCGACGTTCGCGGCGATCGCCATCGAGCGGCACTGCTGGACGAGGTGGGCGAAGGTCTGGGCGGCTTGGCGGGTGCGCCACCGCGGCAGCTGCTCGCGCGAGGCGCCGAAGCCCACCGAGGTGAGGATCAGCACCAGCGCGATGACCACAGAGAGCTCGACCAGGGTGAAGCCGCCGCGACGGGCGCGGGCAGCAGGGGACGTGCAGCGCATGGCATCACCTGGGCGGGAGTGACCGTGGACGCCGCAGTCTAGCTGACAGGAGCCCCCCAGCACAAGCCCGATGGCGCTGGACATGCGGCCGCCCCACGGGATAGCCGGCCGTGTTGGCCAGCGGCGTCGTCGCGCCGTCCCCTGTCGACTGTCGATCCCGCGCCGCGGCCCCAGGGCCCCCGGCGCGCGGCGGCGGCGCGGAGGGCGCGCAGCAGAAGCCCTCCCGGGGGATGCCCCCGGTCCCCTCTCCTCTCCCAATCTCGGGGGCGCAGGGGGGAGGCTGAGCCCGATCCCAGCGCGGCCCCTGGCCGCAGACCTCCGGCTCTGTCCCGCTCCGACGTGGTCCCCCCCAGCTCCGCTGGGTCTTGTGCAGGAAGCAGAAGCAGATGGCTCGTTACATCGGCCCGCGCATCAAGCGCTGCCGCTCCTTTGGCGTCGTCCTCCCCGGTCTCACCACCAAGACCACCCTCACCCGCCCCTTCGCCCCGGGCGTGCACGGCGCCAAGCGCCGCCGCCGGGACAGCGACTACCGCACCCGGCTGGTCGAGAAGCAGAAGCTGCGGTACCACTACGGCCTGCTCGAGAAGCAGTTCACCCGGTACGTCTCGAACGCGTCCAAGCAGCGCGGTCCGGCCGGTGACAACCTCCTCCGCATGCTCGAGAGCCGCCTCGACAACATCGTCTGGCGCCTCGGCCTCAGCGCCACCATCCCCGCCGCCCGCCAGCTGGTCGTCCACGGCCACATCATGGTGAACGGCAAGCGCGTCGACCGCCCCTCCTTCCTGGTCAGCCCCGGCGACGAGATCTCGGTCGGTGAGAAGAGCAAGGCCAAGCCCTTCATCGCCGCCGCCCTCGAGCTGAGCACCACCAAGGTCCGGCCGTCCTACCTCGAGTTCGACCCGTCCAAGGCCGCCGGCAAGATGCTGGTCGCCCCGGGCCGCGCCGACGCGCCCTTCGACATCAACACCCAGGCCGTCGTCGAGTACTACAGCCAGAAGCTGTAGTTCGACGGGGGGCGGATCGGGGCCCCGGCCCCTGCCCTCCCCCGCCTCTCCAGCGCCCCCGGTCGCAGCCTGCGCCCGGGGGCGTCTGCATCTCGGGGTCGGCAGCGCCCGACCCGCCGCGCCCGACACGGAGCACATCAGCCCGCCGCGGCGACCAGCGCCCGCGCCCGGCTCAGGCACAGCGGCGCCCCGATCTGGCCGTCCACGTGCAGCGCGCTGCCGACGATGGCCGCGTGGGCCCGCCCCCGCAGGGCGCCGACGGTCGAGGGCAGCACGCCGCTGCCCACCCAGACCGGCGCCTCGGGGACGGCCTGCCGCACAGCGTCGACGTCAAACAAAGGGGTCGGCGCGCCGGTCGCCCGCCCCGTGACGATGAGCCGGTCGGCGCCGCCGCGCCCAAAGGTCTCGCGGGCCACCTCGGCCAGGTCGGCCGCCCCGGCCGGCACGGCGTGCTTGACCAGCACGTCGGCGGCGATCGCGACCACGCCCTCGAGGCCCAGCTCACGCCGCGCCCGCAGCAGGGCGTGCGCCTCGCCCTGGATGAGCCCCTGGTCGGTCCACGCCGCGCCGGCCAGGACGTTCACCCGGATGAACTGCGCCTCGACCGCGGCGGCCACGCCTAGCGCGGTGCGGGCGTCGTTGCGCAGCACGTTGATCCCCAGCGCCAAGCGGGGGAAGCTGCGCCGGACCTCGAGCGCGATCCGGGCCATCATCGGCCCGACGTGGGGGCTCACCTGCCCCGCCGCGAAGGGCGCGTCGCCGAGGTTTTCGATCACGCAGCCGGTCAGGCCGGCCTCGGCGAGCACCGCCGCGTCGGCCACCGCGCGGTCGAGCACCGCCCGCAGCCCCGGCCCGCCCCGCGGGGCGCCGGGCAAGGGGAGCAGGTGCAGCACGCCATAGAGCTCAAGGGCGGTGGGCGACATCGGACCTCCGCGGCCGCAGTATTCCGCTGGTCGCCGCCCGGTCCGCGGCGGGCTGCGGCGGGCTGCGCTCAGCCCGCGGCGCCGAAGCGGCGGGCCCGGAACAGGTCGAGCTGGACGCCGCCGGGGCGCGGGGCCGCGGCCAAGCCCACCGCGCTGAGGCGGGGCCACGGACCCTCGACCAGCTCGGCGAGGGGCGCGGCCTGCACCGGCCGCTCGGCGTCCAACCACGCGGCGCCGTCGGAGGCCTCGGCGGCGAGCGCCGCGGCCAGGGCGGGGCTCGCCGCGATCCCCAGGCGCAACCGCCCCCCCATGCGGCCCAGATCGCCGCACAGCGCGTCCACCTCGTCGCCGTCGAGCTCTTGGAGGGGACCGCCGATCGCCTCGACCAGCGCGGCGTCCTCGCCCCCGGCGGCGACCCACCACCGCCCAGGATCGACCACGCAGCGGTCCAGCGCGCGCTCGACCCCCACCAGGCCGCCGACCGCCGACCACCGCGCGCTGCTCGCCGGCACGGCGCCAGGCTCAGCGATCAGGCCGCGCTCGGTGCACCGGCCGAGCATGGGCCAGCCGAAGCCACCGGGGAGGAGCAGCGCGAGCTGGCCCGGCCGCACCGGGCCGAGCCGCAGCCGGTCGCCGGCGCGGAACGTGAAGGCGCCGACGCGCCCCCAGCGGGTGACCACGGGCGCGCCGTGGGCGTCAAGGCGGATGGCGGGGACGTGGAGCAGCTGCGGCGCCATGGGACCTCCTGAATACACCCACAGGATAGCCCCCACGTTCCGCACATGCCAGACAACAACTGTCCGCCTTCAAAAAACCCACCCCAGGTCCACCCGAGGGCCGCGCCGGGGTGGGCCGGGCGGGTTCGCCCCGGGCGGCCCGGTCCGCCCCCCGCACAATTTCCCTACACGGCCTGCCAGCCGCCAATCCGGCGCGGGGACCAGCCCCCATCCATGCACAATCGGGGGGCCGGCTGCGCGCTCCCCTCCCGTTTCGACCCTGCCGGGCCGATGACCCGCCCGCCGGCGCGGGCGCCACGCCGGGCTGTGCTACGCTCGGCCGCCGAGCTTGGGGGGAGAAGGATGTTCCTGGAGAGGACCATGTGCAGCCACGCCGCGCCGACGCGCATCAACCCACCGGGGGACGCGCCACGGGGCTCGGCCTGGATCACCACGTTGCTGGGGGCGGTCCTCGCGGCGCTCGCGCTGAGCCCCTGGACCGCCTGGGCCAGCGGCGGCGCTGACGGGCTCGGTGCCACCCTGTCCTTCATTTGGATCATCCCCTTCGTGGGCATGCTCCTGTCGATCGCCATCTTTCCCATGGTGGCGGGCCACTGGTGGGAGCACCACCGCAACCAAGCCTTGGTGGCGCTGCTCTGGTCGGGGCCGATCCTCGGCTATTTCGCCTACCTCATCGTGAGCGGCCACCACGCGGACGAGGCGAAGCACAGCCTGCTGCACGCGCTCGAAGAGTACGCGAGCTTCATCGCCCTGCTCGGCAGCCTGTTCGTGATCAGCGGCGGCATCCTGATCAAGGGCGACCTCGAGGCCAAGCCGACCGTCAACACCGCCTTCTTGGCCATCGGCGCGGTCTTGGCCAACTTCATTGGGACCACCGGCGCGTCGATGTTGCTCATCCGCCCGATGCTGCGCACGAACAGCCAGCGCGAGTATGTCAAGCATATTCCACTGTTCTTCATCTTCTTGGTCAGCAACATCGGCGGCGCGCTGACGCCGATCGGCGACCCGCCGCTGTTCCTCGGCTACCTGCGCGGCGTGCCCTTCGCCTGGACCCTCGAGCACTTGTTCCCGATCTGGGTGCTGCCGATGGGCATCCTGTTGGCCCTGTTCTTCGTGGTCGACACCTACTTTTACCGCCGCGAGCCGGCGAGCGCGCTGTCCCGCGACGGCAAGTCCAAGCAGCCCCTGGGCGTCGAGGGCACCATCAACTTCGCGCTGCTCGGCGGGGTGGTCGCCGCGGTGCTGCTGCTCTCGCCCGAGCAGGGCAAGCACGACATCCGCAACTACTACGTGCGTGAGGTCGTCATGGCGGCCCTTGCCGGCGTGAGCATGTGGCGCACCAGCGCGGCGGTGCGCAAAGCCAACGGCTTCACCTTCGGCCCGATCCTCGAGGTGTCGGCCCTGTTCAGCGGCATCTTCATCACCATGATCCCGGCGATGATGTTGCTGCAGGCCAACGGCTCCTCCCTCGCCATCACCGAGCCGGTCCAGTACTTCTGGGCTGCCGGCCTCCTGTCGAGCTTCCTCGACAACGCCCCCACCTACGTCACCTTCGCCGCGTTGGCCTGCAGCAACGTCGCCGACTGCACGAGCGCCGAGAACCTCGGCTCGCTCGCCGCCAGCCCGACCGGCCAGCCGCTGCTCATCGCCATCGCCTGCGGCTCGGTGTTCATGGGGGCCAACAGCTACATTGGCAACGGGCCCAACTTTATGGTCCGGGCCATCGCCGAAGAGAACGGCTACCGCATGCCCAGCTTCTTCGGCTACGTCGGCTGGGCGGCCTTGGTGCTCATGCCGACCTTCGCGGCCGTGACCTTCGTCTACTTCCTCTGATCCTCCGGCCCGCCGATCAGCTGGTCGGCGGGCGCGCGGATGATCCGGCCGCCTCGCCCCCGCGGCCGGACGTCCGACCACCGAGCAGCTCCCTGCCCAGCCGCCCGCCCTCGCCCCCCCTGCGCCGCGCCCGCTCCGCCCTGGGGTGGGCCACGGCCGCCCTCGCCTCGGTGGGGCTGGCCGCGCTGAGCGCCGGGCGCCCGAGCCCGGACGCCGCGCCGCCCGCTCCCGCCCCGCGGCCCCGCCCCTTGCTCGCGGCCGAGCAGGCCGCCTTGGTCGCCGATCAGCAGGCCTTCGCGCAGGCCCTCGACGCGGCGCGGGCGCGCCTCGGCCGCTGGCCCCGGGTCGACGAGCTGGAGGGCGCGGGCCCCGACGGCGCGCCGCTCCTCCCCCAAGGCGTGCCCGACAACCCCGCGGCCGAGGCCGTCGGCTGGGTCATCGAAGGCTGCGGCGCCCTGACCGGGGGCGAGCCGCCGGCCGACTGGCGCTGGTGCCCGAGCGACGGCACCCTGCAGGCGCTCGGCGCCGCCCAGCCCTGAGCGGGACCAAGCGGGACCAAGCGGGACCAACCGGGACCAAGCGGGCCAAGCAGCGCCAGCCCGGCGCCTCAGCGGGCCGCGGACGCGAAGCGGTAGACCGCCTGCACGGTGAGCGCGCCGTCGGGGAGCGGCCCTTCGGTCCACGGGCCGGACGCGCCGGCGAAGGCCGCGGCGGGGCCGGCGATCCCAAAGGCGACCGGCTGCGCATCGGCGCTGAGCTGGGCGTAGGCGCCGTTGACGCGCGCGGCCGCCGCGGCGCTGAGCCCGTCTTGGGCGGGGAGCAGCGCGGCGATCTCGGGGTGCAGCGCGCCGACGCCCACCGTGATC
>JBJONS010000638.1:0-2597 GCA_046051725.1 Pseudomonadota bacterium
TCGCCAGCATCTCGGGCGGCACCGACATCATCGGCTGCTTCGTGCTCGGCAACCCCCTGCTGCCGGTGCGCCGCGGCGAGATCCAGTGCAAGGCGCTGGGCATGGCGGTCGAGGTCTGGGATGAGGACGGCCACCAGGTCTTCGGCCAGACCGGCGAGCTGGTCTGCACCCGGCCCTTCCCCTCGATGCCGGTGATGTTCTGGGGCGACCCCGAGGGCCAGCGCTACCACGAGGCCTACTTCAACCGCTTCCCCGGCGTCTGGTGCCACGGCGACTGGACGGTCGAGGCCGAGAGCGGCGGCTTCATCATCACCGGGCGCTCGGACGCCACGCTCAACCCGGGCGGCGTGCGCATCGGCACCGCCGAGCTCTACCGGGTGGTCGAGGCCTTCGCCGAGGTGGCCGAGGCGGTGGTCATCGGCCAAGACTGGGACAACGACGTGCGCGTGGTGCTCTTTGTGCGCATGGCCGAGGGCCAGACCCTCGACGCCGCGCTCGAAGCCCGCCTGCGCGCCGCCATCCGCGCGGGCTGCAGCCCCCGCCACGTGCCGGCGGTCATCCTGCCGGTGGCCGACATCCCCCGCACCAAGTCGGGCAAGATCACCGAGCTCGCCGTGCGGCGGGTGGTGATGGGCCAAGAGGTCAAGAACACCGAGGCCCTGGCCAACCCCGAGGCGCTGGAGCTCTTTCGGGGGCTGGCGGCGCTGGGGGGCTGAGGGGGAGGAGGTGGTGGGGGACGGGGGGAGGTGGGCACAGTCCGCTCCCCTCCGCCGCGGAGGGCCGCGGGCGCGCTCAGCCGAGGCCCTGGCTCGCCGCCGCCCAGGCCGCGTAGCCGGCCGCGCCCGCGCCGCCGCAGGTCAGCTCGACGGCCCGGTCCAGCTGCTGCAGGGCGTCGCGCAGGGCCTCGGCGGCCCCGTTGACGCTCACCACGGCGCCCCGGGCGTCGCTCCGCACGCCCTCCTTCTCGGAGAGGGCGGCGGTGAAGGCCAGCAGGTCGGCGCGCAGGGCGTCAGGGTAGGGCGCGAGCCGCTCGAGCGCCGGGTCGCCGCGCAGCGCGGCCAGGCCGTCCGCCAGCAGCGTGTACTCGGGGACCTGGGCGCGCCCGGTGGGCTGGACCAGCGCGCGGGCGCCCGCGGGGAAGAGGCGGTCGCGCGCGGCCTCGGCGTCGCCGTCGCCCAGCTCGGCGAGGCCGTCGAGCGCGCGGGCCAAGGCGAGCACCCGGCGGTCGAGGCTGGCCTCGGCGGCCAAGGCGCCCGCCACGGCGGCGCTCAGGTCCACGCCGGCCGACCGCCGCCCGCGCAGGGCGGCCTCGAGCTCGAGGCGGGCGAGGTCGGCGGTGTCCGCGGCCTCACGGACCAGGGGCTCGGGCCGCAGGCGCCGGGCGGCCTCGATCAACGGGGTGGCGACGGCGAGCAGCGAGCTGCGGGAGCGGCGGGAGTAAGCGGGCAAGGGGCCTCCATGGGGGTCGAGCGCGCGGGCGGCGCCTTCGGGGCGAACCGCGGCCATCGCAGCACAGGCACGCCGGTCGTGCAAGGTCGGCGGACGGTGATCCGGCGCACAGCAGAGCCTTGGCGGCGGAGAGAGGAGCGCCTGCGCACCGCAGCGGCGCGTCCCCAGAAAAATGGGGAGGTGCTGCGCACCGCAACAGCACCTCCACAGAAAAAAGAGGAGGACCTGCGCACCGCAGCAGCACCTCCCCACGAAAAAAGGGAGGACCTGCGCACCGCAGCGGCACCTCCTCAGAAAAAAGGGGAGGGCCTGCGCAGCGCAGCGGCACCTCCTTGTGCCGGGCAGGTCTCGACGCGGGGGCCCTTGGATGGGTGGGCCCCCAGCGACCCTGCGCCACCCACCCCTGCCTCAAGCCACCCCAAAAACCCCGATCCACGCCCGCCGCCAGCGCCCCGAGGTGTTCGGCCGGCTGCAGTGCAGCACCTCGCCGTGGTGCACCAGCACGTGCCCCCGGGGCACCGTCGGCTGCACGGCCGGCTGGCCCGCGCCGCCGGGGCGGTGGCTGCCCGGCTGGTAGGCGAGGCCGCCGCTGGTGGGCTCGAGCGGGTCGAGCGCCAGCCAGATCGCCACCGCCGGCACGGTCGCGGGGAAGGGCCAGGTCGGCCGGTCGGTGTGCCAGGGCAGGCCGGCGCCCACCCCGGGCGGCTTGATGACGAGGTGGGCCCAGAGGCAGCGGGCGGGCGCCCCGCCCAGGGCGGCGGAGGCCAGGGCCCGCAGGGGGGCCGCGTCGGCGAGGGCCGCGAAGGTGGGGTCCCACAGCTCAGGGTCGGAGATCTGCGTGACGCGGGCGGCCCAGTCCTCGATGCGGGCCATGCCCGCGCTGGCGAAGCAGGCCGCGATCACCCGGTCGCCGGCCGCGGCGACCTCGGCCACGCCCGCCGCGTCCAGCGCTGGGCCCGCGCACACGAACCCGTCGGCCGCCCAGCGCGGGTGGTCGAAGGGCGCGGGATCGGCGCAGCCGGGCAGCGCGGGCGCGGCCCGCGGCGGCGGCGGGGCCCAGGCGGGCCCGGCGGGCGCGGGCAGCGCCTCGCGCAAGAAGGCCGCCGCGTCGGTGATCTCCCCGCGCTCGGCCGCGGCGTAGAGGCCCT
>JBJONS010000639.1:0-2533 GCA_046051725.1 Pseudomonadota bacterium
GGCGGGGCCCCCAGCCGCTGATCTCGGCGGCGCCCACCGCCGCGCCCGGTCGGCGCCCGCCGGCCCGCCACGCGTCGAGCGAGGCCGCCGCGCCGCCGCCGCCGAAGGCGACCAGCAGCACGAACAGGGGGGCGGTGGAGCCCCAGCCCCAGGTCCAGGCGTCGAGCCGGCCGATGAGCGCGGTCTGGCAGCCGGCGAGCAGCACCGCGCTGGTGCGGGTCCAGGCGCCGAGCATCAGGCCGAGGCTGCCGACCAGCAGGCCGATCTCGATGGGCAGCAGGGCCGCCTCGGTCCAGTGGGGGCCGCGCGGCGCGCCGAAAAAGGCCGCGGCGCCGCCGGGGCCGTAGAGCGCGGCCATGCGCGGCAGGGTGAAGCTCCACGCGAGCAGGCAGGACAGGCCGAGCAGCGCCCGGGCGACCCCGAGGGGCGCTGCGGGCAGCGGCGCGAAGATGGCGTGGTCGACGGCATAGATGAGGCGGCGCATCAGTCCCCCCGGTACCAAGACGGCGGGTCCTGGGGCTCGACCACCGGCGGCAGCGCGCCGGCGGGGCAGGCGGTGACGCCGAGCGTGCCGCGGCCGTGGCGCTCGCCGCGCCGGCCGAAGCGCCGGGCGGTGGTGAAGACCTCGATGCGCACGCCCGCCGGCCCGAGCTCGCCCGTCCGGTGCTGGGGCGAGGTGCAGAACCACCGCAGCAGCGCGCGGGTGCCCTTGCTCTGGCGGGCGGCGGCGTAGGCCGCGTCTTCGCCCTCGGTGCCGCCGGCGATGCTCGGCCCGGTGATGCGCCCCTTGCCGAGCATGCGGTAGATCAGCGTGTCGACGACGTCCTCGCCGAGCCAGGGGGTGGCGGTCTCGAGGCCCGCGGGCCACTCCTCGACCACCCGCGTGCTGCCGTCGCGCTCGAAGGCCACCACCCGCAGCGCCCAACGGTGGGGGTGCCAACCGCCAGGCAGGCCCGGGAAGACCTCATGCGAGGAGCGCAAGCCGAAGGGCTGGATCAACAGGTCGCGTGCCCAGGTGTGCGGGCGCGAAAGGCCGGGGATCTTCAGCTCCTCGGGGACCGAAGCGAGGGTCAAGAAGCCGGCCAGCGCGATCCAGCTCAGCGAGCGCACCGCCATGAGGGCAGGGGACAGAAGGGGAACGGTGGGCACGCGCGGCCTCCAGCGGGGACCAGCGAGGGGGTGCCAGCGCGGGACCGGGCGGGCCCACCGCGGGCACATCCTTGGTAGCCGGTCCCACCTGAACCGGTGCTGACGCTGGGCGCCCACGGCCCCCCTCTGCGCTCGCCGGGGCCCCGGTCGGCGCTCCGGCTGCGCCGGGATCGCCGCCCGCCCGGCTTCGGTCGCTGCGCGACCGCCGCGGTGCGGCGCGCGCCGGTCGGCCGGGCGCGGCCGCAGCAGATCAGCGTCCCACAGCGCAAGGGAAGGGCTCGACCCCGGGCACGGCGCTGCCGAAGTCACCCTCCTCCATGTGGCTGCGCAGGGTGTCGGGCGCCTCGACCGCGGCGGCGAACCAGTCCCGCATCACCATGCCGTCGACCTCGGCGAGCCAGGTCTCGGGCCGCACAGACACGACGTGCACGCTCTCGTCGCTGACCGAGGTCAGGAACCAGTGGATCCCGGGCAGGTCGCGGGTCTCGCAGGCGGTGCGTCGCATCACGTTGATGAAGGGGGCCAGCTCGCTGAAGTAGGCGTCCCGCATCTGGATCTCGTCGCGCTGGTTGCTCAGCATCAGCAGCTGCTGCTCGGGCACCTGCAGCAGGCGGGGCGACATCGCCGTGGCGATGACCTCGCCGAGCGCGCAGTCGCCGTCGAAGCAGTAGGGCGGCAGGTAGGGCTGCACGCCCCAGGCCGGCACCTTGACCGCGCCGAGCGCGCGCACGCCGAGCGGCTCGCCGTTGTCGAGCGCGAGGCCCGCGTCGGGGAAGCCGACGGTGCGGGGCCAGGCCAGATCGTCGAGCACCCAGTGGTAGTTGTAGAGGGTGCCGTAGCTTCCGGCCGAGAACCCGCCGAAGAGGGCCACGAGCTGGTCGGGGCGGTACCCGGCGCCGCCCTCGGCGTCCATGCGCTGCCAGAGCAGGTCGCGGAACATGCGCAGGGCCACGCGCAGGTTCAGCGCGCCGTAGCGGGGCAGCTGCAGCGCGCCGAGGTCTTCGACCACGCCGCCGCCGGCGAACACGTCTTGGTTGCAGTACGGCAAGAAAACAGTGGTGTAGTCGGTGAACGGCGACTCGGCGGGGTCGGTCGACGAGAGGCCCGAGAAGTAGGGCTCATCCTCTGCGGCGGTGAACAGCTCGGGGTAGGCCTCGAGCTTGGCGGTGCAGTCCTCTTCGAGCACGCAGACGCCGCCGCCCTGCAGGCCGACGAGCACGCGGTCGAGCGGCGCGCCCTCGGGCGCCAGCCGCACCCAGAAGGCGTAGTCGCTGCCGTCGCCGCAGATGGTGCCGTAGGTGTCGGCGGGCAGATCGACCCGGGTCCACTCACCGCGGACGGGGTTGGCGTCGCCGAGCACCCCCGTCGCACCGGGTCCGCAGCG